>CACXEH010000078.1 GCA_902766625.1 uncultured Bacteroidales bacterium
AAAAAAGTATCGCAGCAAGATGTGCGATACTTTATATTTATTATCTCTTCTTTAGAAATGACTGCTGCCGTCAAAGCAATGTGTGCATAGTTTGCATTTTGGTAAACCTATTGCTTTAACTAAGTTTTCCAAAGAGTTAAATTCCAGAGATGTAAGTCCGAGACGCTCTCTTATTATGTCAACTAATTTATTATACTCCGGAGAGCCTGTCGTTGCATATGCTTTAAGATTTTTCGCATCGTCTCCCTCAAGTTCTTTGATTATTCTGCGTGTAATTAATTCCATTGGTGTACGTTCGCTTGTGAAACCTACGAAGGGACATAAGTACAGCAGTGGCGGACAGCTTATACGGGCATGAGCCTCTTTTACGCCTAAATCAAACAGTACCTTCACATTGTCTCTCAACTGTGTTCCACGGACAATGGAGTCATCGCAAAAGACAAATTTCTTGTCTTTTAACATGGCGCGATTGGGTATGAGTTTCATTTTTGCGATTAACCTTCTGCGCTCTTGCTCTGAAGGAGTGAAGCTTCGCGGCCATGTCGGTGTGTATTTGGTTATTGCCCGTCTGTAAGGGATGCCCCTTCCCACGGAATAACCTAATGCGTGGCCTGTGCCGCTGTCAGGTATTCCGCAAACGCAATCAGCATCTACATTGTTGTGCTTGCCGTGCATACATCCGTTGTCAAAACGCATTTTTTCAACATTTATGCCTTCGTAGTCGGATGTCGGGAAACCGTAGTAAATCCATAGAAAAGAACAAATCTGCATTTCTTTTTGAGGAGCGAGCAATTGCTCCGTGCCATCGGCGGTGATTTTAACCACTTCACCCGGTCCCAAGTCTCTTACGTGGTTGAAATCCAGATTAGGCAGTGCACATGTCTCGCTGGTAAATGCGTATCCGTCTTCGCTTTTTGCCAGAATCAGCGGTGTGCGTCCCCAGAGGTCGCGTGCTCCGATGATGCCGTTTTCAGTTAAAATCAGCATGGTGCACGAGCCTTTTACCCTTTGTTGGACTATTTTAATTCCTTCGGAAAAGGTCTGGCCCTTGTTGAGCAATTTGGCAATCATTTCTGTGGGATTGATACCTTTGCTGCTCATTTCGGTAAAATGGTCGCCTTCATTGATTAACTCTTTCTCAAGCTGATCGATATTGAAGATTCTTGCGACTGTCACCAAGGCATATTTGCCCAGATGAGAATATGCCACTATGGGTTGCGCATCAGTATCGCTGATGACTCCTACTCCACTGTTTCCTTCAAAATCAGACAATTCGTCTTCAAACTTATTACGAAAATAACTGTTCTCAATATTGTGAATAGACCTTACAAAGCCTTTGCCGTCATTGTAAGTCGCAAGTCCGGCACGTTTTGTGCCAAGATGCGAATTGTAGTCAGTACCGTAAAAAAGTGTGTTGATGCATGGGCGTTTAGAGACAACGCCAAATAGACCTCCCATTGTTCTTTAGAATAAAAATGTAATACAAATTTACAATTTTCAGCTGAAATACGTTCGTGTATGACATGTAAATTACCAAATAATCGTTATTGCAAAGATTTTTTCCATGGTTGACATATTATTTTGTAAAGTCTGTCTCTCATTTCCGAATTTTTGCCTTGAATCAAAGAGTGTAAAGCGTGAAAAAAAACGGTCAAAGCAGATTGACGATATCCTCCCACAAATAAGCGCCGGAGAGGACTTCCTTAAGTGGCAGAGAAATTGGCAGGCCGTTGTACAGCGGATATGCCAGTAGCACATGGTCATTTTGACGCTCACATACGCAAAACTGAAGATTGCACGACATTGGCATGTAGGAGCAATTCCACTGATCTGAAATGTTATCCAGATTATGGATAACGGCTCCGAATGTCCCGGCTCTCAGACGAGCCAAAAAATTCAGTATTACAATATCATGAGTGAAATTAAGGTTAAGTTTGATGTCGTTTCTATCCGCTAAATCCTTTTTGGCAGTTGCAAAGATGTAATTTAATGCTTCTTTATAGGCATCCACTCCATACGCATTGATTTGCGGGCAACGGCCTAATCCCAGATATGTGCCCAAGTTAATTGCTTCAAGCATTCTCCTGTGCCATTTCTTGGACATAATACCTTTATAACCCGGCGGAACCTTTGTATCCAGTCCATAGATGCTTGAGAAGATATTACGCATCCACATTGCAAAACTATATTCGCTCTTGCAAGCACGCTTGATATATGTGGAGTCTGTAAAAAATGTCATGGCAAATGCCTGTGTATCAATTTTTTTAGAACGTTGCGTTAAATAGATATTCTGAAATTTGTTGAGCACGGGTGCGTATGGCTTAGACTGTAATGCCTTAACGGTGTCTTTAGTGCAAGAGAAATCGTGGTCCAACTGTTTCATACGCTCCACGAAAGCTTCTTCGCTCTGAATAACACGTAATGTCGGAGATGTACTTACACGGGCTTTTGTTGGGCCGTCAAATAGTTGCGGAAGCCAGTTGTAAATATTTTCGGCGTGTTTTGCCAGTTGCCGTCGTCCAATGCCTGTAAGTTCTTGTTCGTGTCCGGCCCATTCCGGGTAGACGGTCTTGTACCATTTCCAAAACTTCTTGCCCTTGTGTGTCAATATTTTTTCGGACTCGGCTTCAGCAAAAATCTTTGCGATGTGCGTATATGCACCGGTGTTTTCTATGTACCGGGAACCATGGCGCCCGATAAAAATATGGTATATCGGTTTTACTCCGTCAGGAAAAGACGGAAACACCTGAGCGTTGTAGTCGTACAGCGTATACTCTCCATAAACACTATTATAGTATGACTTAATCTTATAATCTTTCCCGAAAAAGATTTGAGTAGTCAAAAAAGAAAAAAGGAATATACCGGAAAATTTTTGCATCACTTATAATTTTATGCAAAGTTAGGCTAAAAAATAAAATGTATCACGGTTCAAGATTTCAATTATAAATTAATTGTTAATTTTGTAAAAACATAAAAGTATGACAAAACAATTCTTTATTTCCATTATGTTTGTCAGTCTGCTGTCTTGTTTCGAGGTACAAGCTCAGACATATCCGGCGAAAGACGGAGGCGATAATAAAATTTACTACCGCATAGTCAGCGCCTGTGAGCAATATGCTGGCAAATGTATTCAGGACAACACCTCAAATACGCATTATACATATTTAATAAGCAACTATGACTCGACCAACACGAAGCAAGAATTTGAATTAATTTATAAAGGTGACAATTCTGAACAATATATTATCAGAAACCATTCTTCAAGAAAATATTTTTGGAACTTGTTTATTGCAGATGGTATATATAACCATATAAAACCTACATCTGACAGGAGCGATGCCGTTGTAATCAATATCATTCCATTGAAGAAAGATCAGGTTTTGCTTGAGTTTACAGGTTATGACGGCTTGACATTCTATTTGAGTGCCGCTGACGAAAACACGGTAGATGAAAATGTTTATCTGGAAGATGCACAGGACAGCCGGTACGCCTGGTACATCATAAACAGTAAAGTTAATCTGAATACAGGTCTGGAATCCGTAAAAAAAGATTTCGGCGTGCAAGTGTATGCCCGCAATGGATATATTATCGTTAAAGGATGCGATCAATATACCATACATGATTTAAGCGGCAGAATTTTACCTGCAGACAATCGATTGGCGTCAGGTATATATATAGTTAGGACTCCCAATCAACACTTTAAAGTGGCTGTAAGATGAAAAAGATGTTAAGATTAGTAGGTGTAGCTATTACGTCATCGTTGTTTTGGGGCGTATTGACTTCAACAAATATTGTTGCACAAAATATATACCTTAACGCCTCTCCCCTGCGCAGTAAAACGACAACATACTGGGTTGCGTGTGGCGGTGATAAAGTCAGAATTATTGATGTTAACAAATCGGATTCAAGCCATGCGGAAATAATATGGGAGTGGAATCAGAACAACACAAAATCAGAAGTGCCGTCAAATTATGTCACGCTTTTCAAGACCATGGATGAATGTAAACCTATTGAAAATAACACGAAAATACTTGCATGTTCATCTGCTGGCGGAGCCATGATTATAGATATAAATGGGCATAAATGCGAATATTACTGTCGCGCTCCGCAAGCACATTCTATAGAGATGCTGCCAAACAATCGTATTGTTGTTGCAGAATCTACTACAGATTTGGGAAATGCTCTTGAGGTTTTTGACATAACAAAAAAGACCAGTTCTGCCATAATACGCGATAGCATGTATTCCGCACATGGCGTGGTATGGTATGAGGAAACGCAGCGTTTGTATGCTATCGGTAAAAATCTTTTCCGTATATACAAACTTACAGATTGGGATACTAACAAGCCGTCTCTGACACTTGAGACAGAACTGAAACTGCCTGTTTCCGGCGCGCATGATTTGACGCGTATCGATAATCACAGATTACTTATTTCGTGTACGGCCGGCGTGTATTATTATGATATTAATACCAAGACCATTTCCAAATTTGATCCGTTAGTAGATTACACAGATCTCAAATCTGTCAACTATAACTACAAGACTGGACAGATTGTATATACTAAGCCGGAAGAAAGTTGGTGGACCTACCATCTTAGTTCACTAAATCCGACCTTTGGTATTGGCATGAGTGATGTCAATGTATACAAAGTTCGTGTGTTTCAAGAATAAATACTTTTAAATATAAAACATATGGCACTATCAAGAAGAGATTTTATTAAATCAGGACTTGCGGCAGGAGCTGCCGCATTGGCTGTTTCAGCCCCCGGTGAAATGCTTGCAAAAGAAGCTAAACCAAAAAGATTTAAGAAAAAGGCTAAACGTGTACTGATTATTGCTTTTGATGGCATACGTGTTGACGGACTTGCGCAAGCTCACACGCCAAATATAGATATGCTCGCTAAGGAAGGCTCAATGTCCATAAAGACACGCGATGTGATGCCATCCATCACTTTGCCAAATTTTACTAGTATGCTCTGTGGTGCAGGCCCTGAGGTTCATGGTGTTGACACTAATGGCTGGAGACTTGACAATCAAAAACTGCCGGCAGTAGAAACAGATGCCGATGGCTATTTTCCGTCGATGTTCAAGCAACTTAAAGATGGCGTTCCTGGAATAAAAACCTCATATTTCTGGAATTGGAAGCCACTCATCAATACCATCAATCAGAAATACATTGACAGGTCATTATATGAGTCAGATGAACAATATCTTAAATTGTATGATGAGGCTTTTAATTTTATGAAAGAAAATCGTGATGTTCCGACGTTGACATTCTTATATACTGTACATACAGATCATGTGGGACATCAACATGCATGGATGTCTCCGGAATACATCAAATCAATAGAAGAAGGAGATGAACAGGTCGGTGTATTGATTAACCGTCTCAAGAAAGAAGATCTTTACGAAGATGCCCATATTTTATTTGTTACCGACCACGGTGGTATCAAAAAAGGTCACGGCGGTGTAAGTAAAGAAGAAATGATTGTTCCTTGGATAATAAAAGGCCCTGGAATCAAACAAAATTTCATGATAGATGAAGCCAATAATACAGTAAACACAGCGACTACAATTCTTCATCTGTTTGGATTAGAGCAACCTCGGTGCTGGGTTGGAGAAGTTCCTTATAGTATTTTTAAGTAAGACATTAATCTTTGGTTTGAGATATTAAAAGAAACAGTTCCGTGAAAATGTTTTTACCGGAACTGTTTCTTTTTTACACCTAAGGAATACAGACAAACATACTTATGGACAGATAAGCGATATTTTATAAAAAAAAGACACAGATGTCAGGCGTTTTTCGAAATATTTACTAAATTTGCATCGTGTTTTTCATAGTATTAGATTTAAGGTTAACAATTTCCCTGTATTTGTTGTGAAACAAGCTACAGGGTTTTTTATTTGAGCATGTTACATGTTATGATAGCTGCCTTTAACTCGTATGATAAACAGAAATTTAACAGATACTTCGCCTTTATTTTGAATAAATTTTCGTAACTTTGCATCAGAGAAATTGAAATGATTGAATTGATGACAGGTAAGAAACTTTTGTTTGTTGGAGAAGAAATCATACCTTTTCTTCCAGAAACACCCAAATCTGTATATGGAAAAGACGTTCCGAAGTATGCCAATGAAAATGGCATGCCAGTACGAGCCATGTTGCCAAAATGGGGACATGTAAATGAACGCCGTAATCAATTGCACGAAGTTATCAGACTTTCCGGATTAAATATCATTATTAATGATGTAGATCATCCTCTGTTAATTAAGGTTGCATCTTTGCCTGATACAAAACTTCAAGTTTATTTTACAGACAACAACGACCTCTTCAAAAAACGGTTGATGTCGACTGACGCAGACGGTAAGGAATATGAAGACAATTACGTAAGGGCTATTTTTTATGCCCGGAGTTCATTGGAAACATGCAACTTGCTACGCTGGGATCCTGCTGTTATCCAGTGTCAAGGATGGTTCCCGATATTGGTTCCATTCTATCTTAAAGAGTCTTTCAGAAGCAATCCAATTTTTGCCGAATCAAAACTTATAATTACACTCTATAACGAAAGGTTGGAAATGCCATTGCCGGAAAAAATTAAGGAAATGATATGTTTCCGCAATATAACAAAAAAACGCATTGATGAAATCGGCTTACCTCTGAATACCTTTGATGATCTTATAAAATTTGGTATCTCCTTTGCAGATGGCGTTGTATGTGGAGACAAAGATGTTCCCTCTGAGTGGGTTAAGTTCGCACAGAAGAGAAATATTCCTGTATTGGATTTTTCTGAAGATGATTTTCCAGCGAAAACATATAATTTCTACAAAACATTAACCGCCATCTAAACTCTAACTTTTTTTGATTTAATGTATTTCCTCAAATCAAAGTTTGCAGCTGTAGTTGTTTTTGTTCTTACACTCTCAGGTGTATTGACGTCATGTGACAACGATACAAACGATATTGGTATGAATGTCATGCCCAAGGCTGACCTTACAAATACTGTTCAAGCCTTATATAACGCCTACTCCCAATCAATAAAAATAGATTCATTGGTTGCTAATACTTCACAATGCTATTTAGGTAAAGTTACTGATCCAGAAACGGGATCTACTACAATATGCAATTTCGCCGCACAGTTTTATCGTAATGAAGAATATAAAATGCCGGCAAAAAAATACATGACATGTGACGCTAATGGAGATGTTATCTGTGACTCCGTCACGCTGACCCTTTACATTCAATCCTATTATGGAGACTCATTGAGTCCGATCAAGTTTGCTGTATATGAAATGGATTCTCTTAATGTCATGGAAGAGAATAAAAACTACTACACGAATTTTGATCCGGAGCCATATCTCAGCAAAAAGACTGATGCGCTATATAAAGAATCCACTTTTGCGGTTGTTGATCTTGAGGTTAGCGATTCGATCAGAAGTTTAGAATCATACACAAGGAATGTTACGGTAAAGCTACCTGTAACATTTGGTGCGAGACTGATTAACACATACTATTCCCACCCGGAATATTACAAAAACACATACACTTACACGCATAACGTCTTGCCTGGTTTCTATTTCCAATGTTTGTCAGGTAATGGTGTAATGTTAAGTATCGATGCTACTGTGTTGAGCTGTTATTTTACATATACTATAGACGATAGTACATATGTTGGTATTGAACGTGTTGCCGCTACGGAAGAGGTCTTACAAAATAATACTATAAGTAACAGTGGTATTGACTCATTGATGGCCAACACATCATGTACATATCTAAAAACTCCTGCAGGTATTTTTACGGAGGTTACACTGCCTGTTGATGAAATATACGACGGTCATGAAAAAGACTCTGTAAATAGTGCTAAAGTTGTTTTTCAAAGAATTAACAATGATGCATTGAGAAAGTATAATCTGGCCACCGCGGCAAAGATATTAATGCTACCGAAATCTGAATTCGGCAGTTTCTTTGAGGATAAAAAACTTGCGGACGGAACAAAAGAATTTGTGACATCCTTTAATTCATCCTACAACTCATATACATTTGAGAACATATCAACACTTGTATCGTGGATGAGAAAGCAAATGATTTCAGGAGCAGGAATCAGTTCAAGTGATGATGCTGCAACAAAACAGAGCAAGCATGACCGTTGGGTTACAGATAACCCTGATTGGAACAAAGTAATCCTTGTTCCTGTAGTTACGGAGACTAATTCGTCGGGCAGTTATACAAAAATCCGTAATGAGTTTGAATTGACTAGCGTAAAACTTGTCGGTGGTGCAGATAGCCCTATTCAAGTTTCTGTTATTTATAGCCATTTTAGTGAATAAAGTGTTTTAACTTTTCTTCTTAAATTTCATCTTACGAATAGCTAAGATTAAATTTTAAGAGATGAAAACAAGACATTTGATTCTAACAACGACTCTACTATTTGTTTATGGTCTCTCTTTCGGCCAGCGTATAGTTTGTGATGAGACATGTAAGTTAGAGTTTAATTCTATCCAAGATACTTTACATAAGGAAGTAAATTATGCTGTAGTATGCCCTGTTGGCAGAAGTACGGTTAAGATGATTCAGCCAGTTGCGCGTCTAAATACGCTTGCCGGAAAAACGATTGCATTAGTTGGTGGTTCATTTATGGCATCAATTACACATCCAGAAATCAAACGTCTCATTCTGCAAAATTATCCTACAGCGCGTGTTTTACTGTTTGACGAAATAGGTGCTGTTGGTGTCTACCCTGCCCCTGGCATTACAAGAAAGAGCAAAGATGAATTTCAGAAGAAGTTACAGGAGTTCAAAGTCGATGCAGTCATTTCGGGTAATTGCGGATGCGGTTTATGCACGCTTAAGGAGACAGGTTCGTGTATTGCTGCTGAATATGCCGGTGTCCCTGCTGTGGCTATTGCGGCTCCAGCTTTTGTTCGGGAAGTTTATTATACGGAAATTAATAATGGCATACCGGCACCTCGTGTTGTTGAATACCCTGGCGCTTTTGCATCACACACTCATGAGCAACTGATAAAAAATACACGTGAAGTATTATGGTCTCAGATTGTTGACGCTCTTACACGTCCTATTACCGCAGAGGAATGTGCAGCTAATGAAAAACGTGACAAAGGAGATTTGAGAGATGACGTCTTTTATGGTACATTGGAAGAAGTGAACAACTATTTCCGTGAACAGCAGTGGTCTGACGGATTGCCTGTCATACCACCGACATATAATAAAGTTGAAGAATTTCTGAAATATACAGACAAACCTTGGAATGAAACAGTTGCAATCTTGCCTCTTGCCCATCGCAACACAACGACCTGGCATGTTGCCGTGAACGGTGTGATGGCAGGATGTAAACCCGAATATATGCCGATTCTTATCGCAATGACAGAGGCGATAGGTTCTCCTGAATTTCGCAGAACATTAGCGAGCACACACGGGTGGATTCCATATTCTTGGCTTAATGGTCCTGTATGCCGACAACTTGGTATCAGTTGTGGCGCAGGAGAAATTTCTGATGAAGCCAATACAATGATTAGCCGTTTTATGAACCTTGCCCTAATGAATCTTGCAGGATATTATATTGGGAGCAGCCGTATGGGTACGTTCGGCTACCCTATGTCTTGGTGTATGGTTGAAGATGATGAAGCTTGTAAACGTATAGGATGGCAACCGTATCATGTGCGGCAAGGCTTTGAATGGAACGATAACACTATTACGGTAAGTTCATCTTTATTATGGGGAAATAATATGGCGCCTTCTACAACCGATCCGCAAAAAATAATGGAACTTCTGGCCTGGGATATATCAGAACGTTGTCAGTTTGCTTTAGGTAGTGGCAAGCAGTTTACTTGTCGGACTCTGCTCATTACAGAACCTGTCGCATCCAATTTGGCGAAAGGATATAAATCACCCGCAAAATTAGAGAGTGCGCTTATATCCAACTCACGCCGTCCGTTAAAAGAACGCGCCTATGCCAATTATTATGCTAATCCGGGGTCTTCACCAGACCAAAAACATCCATTGCGCAATTATCAAGCCAATCTGTCGAGAACAGAGTATGCCCAATGGACAGCTACGCCAGCATGGTATGATTCTCCCGATAAGGAAATTCAGACCATTGCAACCATGCAACCTGGTATGACTGCTATACTTGTTACCGGTGACGCCAGTCGCAATAAGGTCCAGACGATGCCCGGAGGCGGATATGCTACTGTAAAGATCAAATTACCCAAAGACTGGGACTCTCTGATGAAGGCAAAAGATTATCCTCCTTTGGAAAATTTCGTAATACATTAGCTTATTCTTTGGCATCTGCAATTAAAGTTTGCAATTGTGCAATAGCAGATTTCGGTCCTGAGACTTTGATGTAGCATACCATATCAAAAGACGATTCTAAAACCTTTAATTTGTATGCTTTGACAGTAGACATGACCTTGTTCATTTGGGCATAATCAAATTTAAATGTATAAGTGGCATCCTCTGTTTTGGTGATAATTCTTGCTTGCGATATTGCCAGCTCTGAAACAGTTCGATAAGCCTCTATTAAACCGCTTGTGCCGAGTTTTATTCCTCCAAAATAACGTACAGCAACAAGCAAGATATTAGTTAAATTGTGCGATTGGATGACACCCATCATCGGGCGTCCTGCCGTACCCGACGGTTCGCCGTTGTCACTGGAACGTGAAATGCTTTTGTCAGCATTTAAGCAAAATGCATAGCATATGTGACGTGCATCGTAATACTTCTTCCTGAGCTTTTTCAAATGTTCATCTACAATATCCTCATTGTCCACAGGGATTGCAAAAGCATAAAACACACTTTTCCTGTCGACATATTTAGATGTTGACGTTTCGGCAATTGTTATAAAAGTATCTTCATTCACATTCCAAAAGTACACAAAAAAATGCTAACACGACATATAAACATTTCTATCGCGATAGAAAAAAGATTGTCATAATAAAAATATTCGGACAAATGACACAATTATAGCGCAGTGGCATTGAGTTATCAAATAAAATCAGTAATTTTGCAGTTAGTAAAGACATGTTTATATATGATTAAAATAACATTCCCGGATGGTGTGGTCAAAGAGTTTGAATCAGGCATAACACCATTGCAAATTGCAGAGGGTATTTCTCCTCAATTCAAAAAAGAAATAGTTACTTGCGCTATCAACGGCAAGACAACAGAATTGAACACTGTTCTCACAGAAGATGCGACAATAAAATTCTTCAAATTTGAAGACGAAGAAGGTAAACATACATTCTGGCACACTTCTGCTCATCTTTTGGCTGAAGCGCTGCAACAGTTGTATCCTGGCATTGAGTTCGGCATCGGTCCTGCAATTGAAAACGGTTTCTATTATGACGTTCTCCTTCCAGAAGGCCAAGTCATCAAAGAAAGTGACTTTGATGCCATCAATAAGAAGATGGCAGAATTGGCGCAAAAAGGTGAAGAACTTTGTAAGAACAGTATCCGAAAGAGCGACGCATTGGATTTTTTTGAAAAGAAAGGTCAGAAGTTAAAATTGGAGCTTATCAATGAGTTGGAAGATGGCACAATTTCAACATATACTCAGGGCGACTACACAGATCTGTGCCGTGGACCTCATTTGATTTCCACCGCACCGATCAAGGCAATACAAGTCACCAGCGTTTCTGCAGCTTATTGGCGTGGAGACCAGAACAGAGAAAGTCTGACACGCGTATATGGCATTTCCTTCCCGAAGAAAAAAATGTTGGAAGAATATCTCGTCTTGCTTGAAGAGGCCAAGAAACGTGACCACCGCAAAATAGGTAAAGAACTTGAATTGTTTATGTTCTCTGATCGCGTTGGTAAAGGTCTGCCTATCTGGTTGCCGCGTGGAACAGCATTGCGCATGCGCCTGCAGGACTTCCTGAGCCGTATCCAAAATCACTACGGTTATAATTTGGTTATTACACCGCATATCGGTTCTAAGCAGCTATACGTTACATCGGGGCATTATGCAAAATATGGCAAAGACTCCTTCCAGCCTATCCACACTCCGGATGAGGGCGAAGAATATATGTTAAAACCGATGAACTGTCCGCATCACTGTGAAATTTTCGCACATAAACCGCGTTCATATAAAGATCTTCCGGTAAGAATTGCAGAGTTCGGTACTGTGTACCGATATGAGCAAAGCGGAGAATTACACGGATTAACACGTGTGCGTAGTTTTACACAAGACGATGCACATATATTCTGCCGTCCGGATCAGGTTAAGGATGAGTTCTTGCGTGTAATGGATATAATAAATATTGTTTTCAGTACATTTGACTTTAAGGATTTTGATGCTCAGATATCACTGCGCGATCCTAAGAACAAAGCCAAATATATCGGTACAGACGAGAATTGGGAAAGAGCAGAAAATGCAATTATTGACGCATGCAAGGAAAAAGGCATGAAGGCTCATATAGAATATGGCGAAGCCGCATTCTATGGCCCGAAACTTGATTTCATGGTCAAAGACGCACTCGGTAGAAAATGGCAGCTTGGTACTATTCAGGTAGATTATAACCTGCCGGAACGTTTCCAGTTAGAGTATGTCGGTGATGACAACCAGAAGCACCGTCCCGTAATGATTCATCGTGCACCGTTTGGATCAATGGAGAGATTTGTCGCTGTGCTCCTGGAACATACTTGTGGAAAATTCCCGTTGTGGCTTGCGCCGGATCAGATTGCGATACTGCCTATCTCTGAAAAATTCCTTGACTACGCCAACGAAGTTAAACAATATTTTGACACTTTGGGTATACGCTCATTCATTGATGAACGGAGCGAGAAGATTGGCCGCAAAATTCGTGACAATGAAATAAAGCACATTCCATATTTGATTGTTGTTGGTGAAAAAGAGCAAGCGGATAAAACCGTTGCCGTTCGCAAGCAAGGCGGTGAAAACCAAGGAACAATGGATTATAAAGATTTTGCAAATAAAGTCAAGGAAGAAGTTGATAGAATGATAAATATTTTTTAACTTTGCACGCGAATTAAAAAAACGTAACAAAAAAGACGCATATAACATTTAATGAAGAAAGACGACATCAAGCAAAACTACAGCATCAATCGTCAAATAAAAGCTACAGAAGTAAGGGTAGTCAGTGACGAAGGAAACATAGTTATCCCTTTGACAAAAGCACTTGCAATGGCGGAACAGCGTGGAGAAGATTTAGTTGAAATCTCCCCTAACACTTATCCTCCTGTTTGCAAAATTATAGAATACTCAAAATTCCTGTACCAAATTAAAAAGCGTCAAAAAGAAATCAAAGCGAAGCAAGTAAAAACAGAGATTAAAGAAATCCGTTTCGGCCCGCAGACAGATGAGCATGACTATTTCTTCAAGTTAAAGCATGCGCAAGAATTTCTGGAAGCAGGTAATAAAGTGAAAGCGTACGTATTCTTCAAAGGTCGCAGTATTGTTTTTAAAGAGCAAGGAGAAGTCCTTCTTCTGCGTTTCGCAAATGATTTGGAAGAAGTTGGCAAAGTTGAAAGTATGCCGGAACTTTTGGGAAAAAGAATGACAATGTTCATTGCCCCTAAAAAGAGTCCGACGAAAAAAATACAAAAAGCTCCTGAAGCTAATGTTTTAGAAGAAAAAAAGACAATAGACAAAGCAAAGGCACGTCAGGAAAAGAAAGGCGAATACAAGATGCCGACAATAGAAGGTGAAGAATTTTAAGAAAATATTAGACGCGCGTAGTGTATTGGTTTCACGCTACCGCACATTATAAACATTAATAAATTAAAGAAAATGCCAAAATTAAAAACAAATTCCGGAGCCAAAAAACGTTTCAGCTTAACCGGAACAGGTAAGGTGAAAAGACGTCATGCTTACCACAGTCACATCTTAACAAAGAAGACCAAAAAACAAAAGAGAAATCTTGACCACGTAGCTATTGTGGACAAAACTAATCTCAAACAAGTCAGAGACCTTCTTAATCTTAGATAAAGAGATAAGAAGTATTTATTAACCGAATGCCTAGCAAAAAAAGATCGTAAAAACGACGCTTACATTCAAAAAAAATTAAGTTATGCCAAGATCAGTAAATCACGTTGCTTCAAGAGCAAGAAGAAAGAAAATTCTGAAATTAACCCGTGGTTATTTCGGTGCACGCAAAAATGTGTGGACTGTTGCTAAAAACACATGGGAAAAAGGTTTAACATACGCTTACAGAGACCGTAAGACAAAGAAACGCAATTTCCGCGCATTATGGATTCAGCGTATTAATGCAGCTGCTCGTCTGGAAGGATTGTCATATTCTCAGTTAATGGGCGAACTCCACAAAGCGGGAATAGAAATCAACCGTAAGGTTCTCGCAGACCTTGCAGTTAATAACCCAGACGCATTTAAGGCTATCGTAAATAAAGTTAAATAAATTTCTTTAAGAATTATTAAGGGGACATACTTCGAGTTTGTCCCCTTTTTTTTGATTAGATATTAAAATAATGCAGCGAACTCCTTGTAGATACAAAATTTTTTTGTAATTTTGCACTGAAATAAACGAACGGGGTGTAGCGCAGTCCGGTTAGCGCACCTGCTTTGGGAGCAGGGGGTCACAGGTTCGAATCCTGTTACCCCGACTTAAGAAAAAGGTTGGAAGATTCCAACCTTTTTCTATAATATTTCCCCTATCCTACACAACTTATAAATTTAACGGCTCTGGCGAGAAGATTTATGTCAAGAGATGTATGAATAAACCACGAAATATTTGTAATTTTGTTTAAGAATAAAACTAAACGATATGTATAGAACAAAGTCATGCGGTGAGCTTAGATTATCCAATGTCGGCGAGAATGTTACTCTTGCCGGATGGGTTCAGAAAGTACGCAAAATGGGCGGTATGATATTCGTTGATCTTAGAGACAGATATGGCATAACCCAACTGGTGTTTAACGAAGAAAATGATAAAGCTCTTTGCGATAAAGCAAACACTTTGGGTAGAGAATATGTTATCCAAGCCAAAGGTGTTGTCAATAAAAGATATAACAATAACAGTAAGATACCGACAGGTGATATTGAGATAATTGTATCTGAACTGAACATTTTAAATAAGTCAGAAGTTCCTCCTTTCACGATTGAAGAAAATACAGATGGCGGTGATGATATCAGAATGAAATATCGTTATCTTGACTTACGACGCAGCAATGTGAGGGCTAACCTTGAATTGCGTCATAAATTCTGTCTTGCTGTAAGACATTTTCTTGACAGTAAAGGTTTTTTGGAAATTGAAACTCCTGTTCTGGTTGGCTCGACGCCAGAAGGTGCTCGAGATTTCATTGTCCCAAGCAGAATGAATCCAGGACAATTTTACGCCCTACCCCAAAGTCCGCAGACATTAAAACAATTGCTGATGGTTGCTGGCATGGATAAATATTTCCAAATCGTAAAGTGTTTCCGTGACGAAGACTTACGGGCTGACAGACAACCCGAGTTCACACAGATTGATTGTGAGATGAGTTTTGTAGAGCAAAACGACATCATCAATACCTTTGAGGAAATGACGAAGTACCTGTTTAAGGAAGTACGTCATTATGACTTAGGAGATGAACCGTTCTTGCGTATGAGTTGGCATGAGGCAATGAGGCGTTTCGGTTCGGACAAACCCGATATGCGTTTCGGTATGGAGTTTGTTGAACTTATGGATGTACTCAAAGGTACAGGTGACTTTGCAGTTTTCAACAATGCGACATATATTGGCGGCATTTGTGCCAAAGGATGTGCATCTTACACGAGAAAACAACTTGATGAGTTAACCGATTTTGTTAAGACACCTCAAATTGGAGCAAAGGGATTGGTTTATGCTCGTGTTATGGAAGATGGTACAGTCAAATCCAGTGTGGACAAATTCTATACTCCTGAAGTGCTGACTAAATTAGGCGAAGCTATGAATGCGGAAGTTGGCGATCTTATTCTCATCCTCTCTGGTGACGATGCAATGAAGACCCGTAAACAACTATGCGAGTTGCGTTTATTGATGGGCGATCGTCTTGGTTTGCGTGACAAGAATAAATTCGCATTGCTCTGGGTTGTAGATTTCCCGATGTTTGAGTGGAGTGATGAGGAACAACGACTTATGGCAATGCACCATCCATTTACTGCTCCCAAACCTTCGGACATTCCATTACTCGATACGGATCCGGCTAATGTATTAGCTGACGCCTATGATATGGTATGTAATGGTGTTGAGGTGGGTGGTGGATCTATTCGTATTCATGACGCTGTGCTTCAAGCTAAAATCTTTGAAGTGTTAGGTTTTACGCCAGAAAAGGCTCAAGAACAATTTGGTTTCTTGATGAACGCATTCAAATATGGCGCACCACCCCACGGCGGTTTGGCTTATGGTTTAGACAGATGGGTTAGCCTATTTGCCGGCCTTGACTCAATCAGGGACTGCATAGCCTTCCCTAAAAATAATTCAGGAAGAGATGTTATGCTTGAGGCACCTTCGGAAGTTGATATAAAACAATTGGATGAACTGCATCTTAAGGTAGAACAATCTAAATAACTACAATAGAAAGGCCGGCATAATTTTGCCGGCCTTTCTATTGTTCCTTCAATAAGGACTTTATCTCTGAAACTTTTTCGTCTGTTGAAAGAAAATAATCTATCCAATTGATTTTTATACCACGTCTTTCCATACCACGGAACCATGTCATCTGCCGCTTAGCAAACTGATGAATGGCTATTTCCAGATTACGGAACATCTCCTCATAACTTATTTTGCCAATAACATATTCTGTAACATACTTATATTCCAATCCATAATATATGAGGTTTTCTGCAGGAATTCCTTCATGCAGCAGAGATTGCACTTCTTCAACCATACCTTCTTCAAGACGTTTCTTCAGCCGCAAAGTAATCTTTTCTCGACGTATTTCGCGTGGCACGTCCAATCCTATAACAAGGCTATCCAACTGAGGGAAATCAGTTTTATCTTGCGGATATTGTTGATAGTAAGTCTCTATTTCGATGGCACGTATAGCTCTCTTTTTCGTATCTGTATCGGTTGTATTATGCAACTGGCGGTAGGAGGATAAAATTTTTGTAAGTTCGTCCAAAGATTTGCCCTCTAATGATTTTCTTAAGGTGTCATTGATGGGAACGGGTGACATCCTATATGCCCGCAATATTGATTCAAGATATAACCCTGAGCCACCACACATAATAGGAAATTTATCTTTTGAGCATATTTGGTTGTATGCTTCCAGAAAATCATGCTGATAGTTGTATACGGTATATTTGCTTCCAGGTTCGCATATATCAATCAAATAGTATGGTATGTCTTTATATTCAGCCAAGTCTTTGCCTGTCCCGATATCCATACGTTTATATACTTGGCGCGAATCTGCAGAGATAATTTCTCCGTCAATTTCTTTTGCAAAAGCGACAGCTAACGGTGTCTTCCCGCATGCTGTAGGACCAAGTATCGTTACCAACCGTTTCATTTGTTTGCAAAGGTACACAAAAAAGCCACTCAATAAAATTGAATGGCTTTATTATTTCAAAGAAAAATAATTCTCGGCTTGGACAAGCCAAGTGTTTTTTCTTATTTAAGTTCTGCGAGGTACTTGATAGTACGAACCATCTGAGAAGTATATGAGTTCTCGTTGTCGTACCAAGCAACAACCTGTACGAGAGAGTTGCCGTCACCAATCTTAGAAACCATAGTCTGGTTAGCGTCAAAGAGTGAACCGAACTTCATACCAATGATATCTGAAGATACGAGTTTCTCCTCAGTGTAACCAAATGACTCGTTAGTAGCAGCTTTCATAGCAGCATTGATACCCTCAACAGTAACTTCACCCTTAACAACAGCGTGCAGGATTGTAGTAGAACCTGTTGGAGTCGGAACACGCTGTGCAGCACCGATCAATTTACCGTTCAGTTCAGGAATAACCAAACCGATAGCCTTAGCAGCACCAGTTGAGTTAGGAACGATGTTGCAGGCACCTGCACGTGAACGACGGAGGTCACCCTTACGCTGAGGACCGTCAAGGATCATCTGGTCACCTGTGTAAGCGTGGATTGTTGACATGATACCTGACTGGATAGCAGCGTACTTGT
>CACXEH010000079.1 GCA_902766625.1 uncultured Bacteroidales bacterium
ACATAGCGACTATCACACGCGAATATGACACTTCAGAAGGACACATAGAGTCAAACGGCAAGCGCTGCGTATTGTTGTCAGTAGAAATGATTAAAGGAAACAATATTGTCAAATTCGGCAAAGACGTTGATGTTATCCTGGATCAATTCAAAGAAGACTGCACCCCAGAAGATGTACAGATGAGGCGCATCACAGACCAACCTGCCGTAGTAGGAGAATCAGTATACGACTTTATGTTCAACCTGATTACGTCCATGATTATCATCATATTAGTCATGGTCATTCTCTTTCCGCTCCGCTCCGCCATTGTCGCCGCCATCACTATCCCTTTGTCTACATTTACCTCAATTGGAATAATGTATGCGCTAGGCATAGAACTCAACATGATAACCCTTGCAAGCCTTATTGTAGTGCTCGGAATGATAGTTGATAATTCCATTGTAGTCATCGACGGGTATATGGAATATTTGGGCAAAGGACTAAGTTGCAAAGAATCTGCGGTATTGAGCGTCAAGCAGTACTTCTGGCCCATGTTTCTGGCAACGATATGCATTTGTGCCATATTCTTCCCCTTCCTGTTCACACTGAGCGGAGAAGCCGGCGACGTCATCGGATTCTTCCCGGTTACAATCACCATCAACCTGCTTGTCAGCCTTGCTGTTGCCGCATGCATCATTCCGCTATTGAATACTAAAGTCATCACGAAGATAGAGAAAAAACAAGAAGGCAAGCGGGATATCACTGACTGGGTTCAATATAAATACGACAACATACTGAAGTGGAATTTCAGACATCCTTGGCTCACCATCTTCGGAGCAATAGCTATTATTATCGCTACAGCTATGCTTTTCTCGCAACTGAAAATACGCCAGTTCCCCTATGCCGACCGCAACCAGTTCGCAGTAGAAATCTACCTGCCAGAAGGCAGTGGCCTGGACGAAACGCGAAATATTGTAGAATCCTTGCGCAATGTCATGTCAAAAGACGAGCGTATAACAGGTTTGACAACATTCATCGGCTGTTCATCGCCACGCTTCCATACGACATACGCACCCATTATGGCAGGAAAAAACTTTGCACAGTTCATTGTCAACACTACAAGTAACGCCGCCACATTGGAACTGTTGGATGAGTATGCTACAAAATATTCTAACTACTGGCCTAATGCATATATCCGTTTTAAACAAATGGACTATCTGCCCGTACAAACATATGAGTATCGCTTCTACGGCAATAACTTGGACTCTGTCCAAAAGGCCTCTGACAGGCTCATGGCAGAGATGCGCAATATGCCCGAACTTGAATGGGTACATACCGATTACGAACAGCCCACACCCGTCATCAACATTAAGCTCAACCCCGTAATTTGCAGCCAACTGGGGATAAACCGCACAATGGCTGAATTGCAGACAATGATGCAGACCAGCAAATTACAAGTCGGCTCCATCTGGGAAAGCAGCTACATCGATGACAAGAGCAAGACCTACGAATTGCCCATTATTCTTAAGGATAAGACAAATGACACGATGTCCGTCAGCGATATTGAAAATATTTACCTCACATCACTGTCAGGCAAGAGTGTTCCTTTACGTCAGACAGCTGATATACAGCCTGTATGGAACAACACACAGATTATTCACCGCAACGGGGAGCGATGCATGTCTGTAACAGCAGAAAGCAAGCGCAATGTCTACGCACAACCCATCCAGAATCATCTCATCAGCTTCATCAAAAATATGCAACTGCCTGACGGCGTTCATACAGAGATAGGCGGAGAGACAGAAAAGAACAATGAACTCTTGCCTGAGATCATTATGGGAATGATTATGGCGTTAATTATCATTTTCTTCTTCCTTTTGTTTAATTTCCGGAAGTATAGCCTTGCTTCAATATGCATCCTTGCCATCAGTCTGAGTATTCCCGGAGCGATGATAGGCTTGGTTATTGCGAACAAGACTTTAAGTCTGACCTCCATCTTCGGTTTCATTACACTAATGGGAATGATTATGCGCAACGAGATTCTTATCTTTGAGCACGCTAACCAAAAGCGTGCAGAAGGTCTCAACGCCAAAGATGCAGCATACGATGCCGGGTGTCGTCGAATGGTCCCAATCTTCTTGACTACAGCGACCACAGCAGTCGGTGTTATCCCAATGATTATTGAAGGTAACTCCTTCTGGATGCCTGTAGGTGTCACCATCTTCGCAGGAGGTATAGGTATGTTGATTTTAGTCACGACAGTGATGCCAGTAATATACTGGAAACTTTATAGCACATCAAACAAGGTATGAAACATATATTGATTTTTACTTTATTATTCTGCACTTTTACAATTAAGGCTCAAGTGATTATGACGCTTCAGCAATGCCTTGACGCTGCAAGAGAAAACAACCGAGAATTGCAAAACGCTGCATTAAATATCAGCATTGCAAGCGAGCAAAAAAAGGAGGCTTATACCAAATATTACCCGAAAATCAGTGCTAATGTCTTGGCATTTCAAGCCTTTGACAAGATGATTAAAGGCGACGGTACTATTCCGGCAGAAATAGCAATTCTCAACAACAATCTTGCCCAACTTGTAGGACAACCCTATTCCTACAGCGAATTGTCACGCGGATATAATGCCACTTTATCAGTCGTCGAACCTCTGTATGCCGGCGGACAAATCCACGCAGGAAACCGTTTGGCACAAATACAGAAAGACGTCTACACATTGCAGCATAGCCTTAAAGAAAAAGACGTACTGCAGAAAGTCACTGAGAACTATTGGAAAATTGCAACAGTCAAATATAATCTCAATACACTCGATGCAGCTGACAAACAGATTAAAGCTGTCTACGATCAAGTAGACCAGTTTGTCAAGGCTGGTGTTACAACACGCAATGATTTGATTAAGGTGCGCCTTCGTCAGCAAGAACTTGCGAGCAACCGCCTTAAACTGGAAAATGCAGAAAAGATATTGAAACTTTTGCTAGCACAGCAAATAGGTATAACCGGCAAGGAGTTTGATATTGACACAATGCAACTCCGCGAACAAAATCCCCAAGCTGTCTTTGTTTCTCCTGAACAAGCGGTAAACCAAAGAGAAGAACTTCAACTGGCGCAAAAAGGCGTTGAAGCGCAAGAACAACAAATTAAAATGGAACGCGGCAAGAATCTCCCTACCCTCGCTATCGGCGCATTGGGGTTCCATTATGGCTTAGGCGGGCTGTCAGATAATATCAGACACCACATGAGTACAACACAAACCAATGGAATGGTCTTCGGCACACTGAGCATACCTATCTCTTCGTGGTGGGGAGGTAATCATGCCATTAAGCGCATGAAAATTAAACTACAGCAGAACCAGAACGACGCACAAGAAGCACGTGAGAAGCTCGCTATAGACATTGAGTCTGCATGGAACAATTTGACAGAAAGTTACAAACAGATTGAACTTGCACGCACCAGCGTAGAAGAATCGCGAGAAAACCTGCGCATAGAGACCAATCAATACAACGCCGGAACAGAGAGTCTGACAGAACTGCTCGATGCAGAAACTTTGTACCGCAAGACGTGTAACCTACTTTCGGAAGCCTTGGCGACATATCAAATCCGTCTGGCAGATTATCAGCGAAAGACCGGTAAGACTAAATAATTTTCATTTATTTTGTGCCTCGGAAAAATGTTGGTACAAAATTTGTTTGAGTTTTTTATAAATCAACAAACAGTTATCATCATGAACAAAAACAATATTCCTGTTTTATTGCTTACAGGTTATCTCGGCAGTGGCAAAACGACGCTGCTGAACAGAATACTCTCCAACAAGAAAGGCATTAAGTTTGCCGTCATTGTCAATGATATCGGTGAAGTCAACATTGACGCGCGCCTTATTGAGCAAGGTGGCATCGTCGGACAAAAGGATGACAGTCTGGTTGCATTGCAAAACGGTTGCATTTGCTGCACACTTAAGATGGATTTGGTTGAGCAACTTCACGACATTACGGCTATGAGGCGGTTTGACTATATCGTCATTGAGGCGAGCGGCATTTGTGAACCGGCACCTATAGCCCAAACTATCTGCTCCATTCCGACGATGGATCCCAAATACAGCGAAGGCGGAATACCCGTCCTGGACAGCATCGTCACTGTGGTCGACGCCCTGCGTATGCGCGATGAATTTGCCAGCGGCAATGACTTGACAAAAGAGAACATCGGTGAAGAAGACATTGAGAATCTTGTTATCCAGCAAATTGAGTTCTGCAACATTGTTTTGCTCAACAAAGCCAGTGAAGTGAAGCCCAACGAATTGGAACACATCAAGCAAATTGTCCGCGGATTGCAACCCAAGGCTGAAATTATAGAGTGCAATTATGGCGACGTTGACTTGGACAAGATCATCAATACAAATATGTTTGATTTTGAAAAAGTCGCAACATCAGCCACATGGATAGATGAAATTGAGCACCACCACGGCGACGATGACGATGACGAGACGGAGGAACATCATCATCATGACCACGAAGAACATCATGAGCACCATCACCACCACGAGCATCACCATCACCATGAAGGCGGCGAGGTGGAGGAATATGGCATCGGCACATACGTTTACTACCGACGCGAACCTATGGACCTCGTAAACTTCGACCAGTTTGTCGCCCGCTTTTGGCCTAAGAATATCATCAGAGCCAAGGGTATCTGCTACTTTAATGATGAGTACGACATGTGCTATATTTTTGAACAGGCCGGTAAACAGATGTCCCTGAAGAAGGCCGGTCTATGGTATGCCACAATGCCAAAGGATGAGCTGGAATGCCTGCTTGCCCAAGAACCAGGCGTGCGCAGGGACTGGGACGAGAAATATGGTGACCGTATGCAAAAGATTGTCTTCATCGGTCAGAACTTAGACAAGAAAGCGCTCGCTGAAGCCTTGGACAAATGTCTTGTCAAACAATAAGAAAACTGGACATCTCCTCCCGCTACGGATTAGCGATATAACCTATATCCCGGCGGCATAATCCAAGTATAATGATATCCGCTGTGACACTATGGCCGTCACAGCGGATATCGTTTCTGCGTCATTAGTATCATCGGCAGGCAGAGTCACGCAGAGTGCTCCCCCATTACCTTTGCTCCCAAGCACATTATTTCCGTTTCTTTGAAGAAGCTTTGGTGAAAATCTCTTCCATCACGGGCTCGTTGTCATCACTGGGCTTGCCCGCAATGCGCTGTACAGACTGACGACGCGGGTGATTAAACCATTTGTCATTAACCTGATATTCAGACTGACACGTAAGGCGGACTTTAAACTCCTTGGTATGTTGCTCAAGTACGGCATAAAATTCTATCGCATGACGCTCTCCGGCAACATTTTCAACATTGTAAGTTATATCTTCGCCGCTTATAGCAATGGAAACCTCTTTCACTGGTAAGGCTGGCTCCCATTCATTGCCGTCCAGATATTCGAGCAGCCAATATTTGGCACCATACGAACCAGGCATCAGTGTGAACGACATGTGCAACGTCGTACCTTCCTCCAATTCGTAGTTACCCGTCGTCTCAAACAGCCAGTAGTCGCCCGGCATCTGCCCGCACACGACTGGCTGCCCGCCGGTCGCAGCGTCCAAGATAGACAATCCGGCGCGCTCGTCGCCACTGTCATCCGGCCACTTTGTTTTGTCTACCTGTACATAACTGAGTCTGCCACTACCACCGCCGTATGCCAGATAGTAACCTCTCTCACCAGGCTGGTTACTATATGTATATACGCCGGGCTCCGTTTGGTTGCACCATGTCTGGATACTGCCGTCCAATACCGCATAGGTCGGAGTGAAGCGCCATTTCGCCAAAATACGCTTGTCGCTGTTTTCCGAATAATCGTTTTTGTAGAACGAAAGGTCCGTCGTTTCATACGGATACAATACGGCTTTATGTGCGGCATCCTGACATACCATAGCCACTGTGTCAGAGATTGTTGAGGGATGGTAGGTGTTACCAAACACACTATATCCCATAAGTTTTTCGAACCATATACAAGAAGCAGTATAACGACCATAAGTCTTGTTCAGGTGCCACCCGTCACGGTTGAACGTGTCACCCAAAAATGAGGTACGGCCGTTCTGGATAGCGTCCATGGTGTTTATCACAAGGTCAAAATCATGTGTGTCGGCCAGTTCCTTCGTGACATCAACGATACATTTGTACATTTTCGCCTGGTCGTAATCATAATTGGCAAATTTTGACGACGTGCACCCTGTTTGAGCGGCCCAGGGAGCATGGTATATGATCTTGAAGTCAGGCTTTGCCGCATTATCGCGACAGTATTTGATGAGGTTGCTCAGATAGGGTTCCATATAGTCCATCATCCCGTGATGTCCCGCACCTTCCTGAAAACTTATATAGTCCCATTCCTCATCCTTCAATACCTGCGAAAGTTTCGAGTTGTCCGTGGTCGTCATCTCACCATCTACAATTTTCCTGTAGCTGTAATCAGCCAGATTGCCCGAAGCCTTTTCCCAATGGGTCTTCAGGTCACAGCCAGCTATGTACATATTGCCGATGATTATTTTCTGTCCGGCAGCTTTCATCAGGCCGTATAGTTCCTGTTCAACGGCATCGGCCGAGAAGCTGTTTCCAATTGTCAGGACTTTAAGCGTCTCTGGCACGGACGGCTTGCCCACATAGCAGATGCTGTCCAGTTTGGTGCTCGGCAACACTATCGTGTCGCAAGCCGTATACACGGTCAGTTCGCCTGCCGGACTCTTTTCAAGGCCTGTCATGCGAGTCACGTCCTGGGCAGCCAGTTCTATTACCCCTCCGCCCTTCTCGAATATTTTGATTTTATGCGACTTCTGTGAAAATGCGGAGACAGAAGTCATCATCAGCAATATGGATAAAGTAATTTTGAGTATGTTCATTTCTTTATAATTTTATGAGATTGGCTTCCTATTTTAATAATGTATACACCTTGCGGCAGTCTGTCCAGCTTCATCGACACATGTCCCTGGTCCGCAACCTGCCGGCGCAGCAATTTTCCCCGTGCGTCATAGATACTTACGCTTTCATTACCGGAAAGGTTAGCTACACTGATTTCCCCGTCATCCATATTCCATCCGGATATTTCCGTACGACATATCGACGTGAGGGTCCCAAATGTGATTTTGGACATGTCAGCCAAGGGGTATTCCAGTCTCACGAGGGAAGTCTCGACAATGAGCGCATCATTCTCATGGGACATCACCGGAGAATCTTTCAGCGCATAAGCTATGACACGACCATCTTTCAGGTTGATGTTTATCACCTCTTCGGCGTATACAGGCAGGCACCACCCCAGCGTGACCCAGCAAAGTAATCCGATAATCTTATTCATTCTTCTGTAGTTTAAAATGTTCATTCAACAAAAATAATATTTTTTTGCTATTCGCCCGTGCTTTCCGCGCAAAAATCACGGTCACACACAGTTTTTCCCCTTACGGCGGCCCGCACGGGTTGCCCGTCTACATGGATATTTTTTGCACCCTACGCTGACACACACCACATTCTACAGGGTGGAATGTCTGTTCCATCCCCCGGAACTTGGGTTCCACCCGGCAGGACGTACGTTCCATTGCCTGGAACGTAAAACTTCAGCCGTTATTTTCATGAAAGCAGCATGATTGTTTTTGCATGATTTTTCCTATCTTTGTAAAAGTAACTATAAAAAAACTGCCGAAATATGATATTCTGGTTTTCAGGTACAGGCAACTCGCTGTGGCTTGCACAACGTCTGCATGAGGCAACCGGGGAGACGCTCATCCCCATGGGCGAAGCCATGACGCGCGGCGACACCGTCTATGCCCTGGCGGAACACGAGCGCATCGGGTTTGTCTTTCCCATATACGGCTGGAACATGCCCCGTGTCGTAAGGCAGTTTATCAGCCGTCTGCAACTGAGCAACTACAAAAACAACTATACCTATTTTGCTTGCACATGTGGCGACGACATGGGCACCACCGAGGCGCAGGTCGCCCGACTCCTTGCGTCCAAGGGCTGGAAGCTGGGCGGTGCCTATGCCCTCAAGATGCCCAACACCTACGTCTGCCTGCCGGGATTTGACGTAGACAGCCTCTCCGTCGCCGGGGAAAAACTGCGACAGGCACCCGCTACGGCGGAGCGCATCTGCCAGATGGTCCTGGAGAAACGACGTGGAAAGCACATGACCCTGCCGGGTCGCATGCCCTGGACAAAAACCCACATCCTGGGCACCTTTTTCCACCGTTTCCTCACGGACAGCCGGAGATTTCATGCCGAAGACACGTGCATCGGCTGCGGGAAATGCGCAGCGGCATGTCCGTTGCACAACATCACCATGCAGGATCGTCCCTCATGGGGGGCTGACTGTACCATGTGCCTCAGCTGCTACCACCACTGCCCACATCATGCCGTAGCCTACGGCACGGCCACACGCAACAAAGGACAATACCTGCATCATGACTAACATCCCTTCTGCAACTTTCACCATGCCTTACCTCCGCCATGCCACAGAGAGCGACGCCACGCTCATCGCCTCCTTCTCCGAAATGGTGTTCAACACCTCGTTTCCGGGCCTGCTCGACATGGGTGTGAGCCTGGAGATATTGCGGCGCTTCTACAACGCCCAGGCCATCAGTGACGGCATAAAGGGAGAAGAGGTCTTCCTGTTGCTGTTTAATGACCTCAGCGAGAAAGAACTGACGGGCTACGTCTCCGTGGAGCCCGTAAACGATGGTCTGTGGGTCCTCCATAAACTGTACGTCAGTCCGGCGCACCACCGTCGCCACATCGGAAGCAGACTCATGGACGATGCCCTCGACTACATCAGCCGACACATACACAACACCGTCTGCGTACAACTCAACCTCAACCGTCATAACACCCCCGCCCTTAGACTCTACCAGACCAAGGGCTTCCATATCGTCAGGGAAGAAAATGGCATGCTCGGAGAGCACCCGAAAACCGACTTCGTCATGGCGACGGTCTGTGAGCCCCACGAAAAGCAATAATACAACTACAACTTATACATACATCACTATCACTTAACAACACAACGACATGGGAAAAATCGACTTAATCACACTGCCCTTCGCACCCGAAGCGTTGGAGCCCGTCATCAGCCGTGAGACAATTACACTCCATCACGGCAAACACCTGCAGACATACGTCAACAACCTCAACGCCGCCATCCCCGGCACAAAGTTTGAAGACATGACACTCGAAGAAATCGTCAGACAGGCAGAGGGAGGAGTTTTCAACAACGCAGGTCAGGTGCTGAACCACAACCTATACTTTGAGGCCCTGCGTGCTCCGCGGTTAGAGAACGTTCCGGCAGGCGGGCTGGCAGAGACCATTGCGGCACAGTTCGGCTCTTTCGAGGCATTCAGGAAGGAGTTCACAGGGAAGGGCGCGAGCCTGTTCGGCTCGGGCTGGGTATGGTTGTCAGCTGCCGACGATGGCAGCCTGATCATCACCCAGGAACAGAACGCACAGAATCCCGTCACAAGAGGGCTGAAACCCCTGCTGACTTTCGACGTGTGGGAACACGCCTACTATGCAGACTACCGAAACCGACGACTCGATTACCTTGAGGCAATATGGCAACTGGTAGCCTGGGATGTTGTTGAGCAGCGGTTTGCGCTGTGACAGAGAGACCATCGCAGGGACACGGATGAGAGTAAAAGAGAGTGGCTTTATATCAGTCTGCTCTGGAAGACGAAGCAGTCTTTGAACACAGCTCCGAGATCACTGTACGGCTGATGGTCGAAAATACCGAAGACGGCGCTGCCACTACCACTCATAGAAGCATAGAGAGCATGCATGTCGTACAGGGTGTCTTTTATCACCCCGATGAGGGGATAACGGGGAAAGACACTGTGTTCGAAGTCATTGGTCACCACGCCACGCCACTGCCCGACGGGCTTCTGCAGGATTTCACGCAGGTCGACGGGAGATTCCTGACGGCACGCAACGTCGGCATAGGCGTCACGGGTGCTTACAGAGCATGGCGGTTTTACAAGCACGAGCCATTTGTCCTTGAGGCTGACGGCTGGTAGCGGCGACAGTTCGCTACCAGTCCCCGTGGCAAATGCCGGTTTGTTGTCAATGAAGAAGGCACAGTCAGCGCCTATTGCAGACAGGCGGCGCTTCATTTCATTCTTGGAGAGATTGAGGTCAAAGGCCTCGTTAAGCATCATCATCATGAAGGCGGCGTCGCTGCTACCGCCGCCAAGACCTGCTCCCGTGGGGATTTTCTTGTCCAGATAAAGCGATGTCGGCGGTAGATGGAACTCCTCCTGCAACGAGGTGAAGACACGAACGATCAGGTTATCCTTGGGCTCTCCCTCCACACGGCGGCCGGCCAGAACGAGCTCCCACGGCGCATTGCTCATTCTAAGGGGACGTATTTCAAGTGTATCGCGCAGGGGGACGGGAAAGAAGACGGTCTCCAGATTGTGTAGTCCGTCGGACCTTACATTAAGAACATAGAGACCCAAGTTTATCTTAGCGTTAGGATATACTACCACGATATTATGTTTTTTATTTGTTGCTCCAGCAAAGTTATAAAAAATATACGAACGGGACAAGCCGCTTCAGAATATCAATGACAGCAGCATAATCTCCGCCATTGCCGTGAGGCCCAGTATCAGTGTGCATAAGGTGTGGGTGCGGTAACCGCGTTCGGGCGTCATTGCCCCGAAGTTGGCCACAACCCAGAAATAGGAGTCGTTGGCATGGGACACGGTCATTGCCCCTGCACCTATAGCCATGCACACCAACGCCGACTGCAAGGCCGACGTGTAGCCCAGTGCCGGCAGAAGGGGCGCAACAATGCCCACGGTAGTGATGATGGCTACCGTGGAGGACCCCATCGAGGTTTTGAAGAGTGCCGCCAAAAGAAACGGGAAAATGAGTCCGAGACCCTGCAACAGGGTCGCATGGGCGGTGATGACATTTGTCATGTCGGAAGAGGCTATCACGCTACCCAGCACGCCACCGGCAGCCGTAATAAAGAGTATAGGTCCGACAGTCTTTAAGGTCTCGCCGGTCAACTGGCTCAACAGGCTTCCCTTACCCGACCTGTACAACAGGTACACGGCGAAGAGCGTCCCGACGGTCAGTGCCATGAGCGGCGTGCTCAGGAAAAGTATGACATCGGCCACCGTCGCAGGCACATCAAAGAGCCTAACGACAGAGGCTGCCGACATCAGCAAAATCGGCACAAGAATGGGTGCGACAGACAGCCAACCGCCAGGCAATGAGCCGTAGGAAGCGACGAGCCGGTCATAGCTTTCACGGCCTGCTGCAGCGGTAGCCTGTTCGTCGTCGGCTCTGACCTTCCCTCCGACATACAGCGCGAAGCAATAACCCGCTATCATGGGGAAAACGGAACACAGTACGCCGAGTCCCATGACAAGCAACAGACGATCGGACAGTCCCAGTGCATCAGCACAGGCTAATGGGCCGGGCGTGGGCGGTATGAAGACGTGGGACATAAACAATCCTGCGGCAAGAGCCACGGTCATTGACACAGACGATGCCCCCGTGCGACGCATAAGCGCACTGCGGATGGGATTGAGCACGACAAAGCCCGAGTCACAGAAGACCGGTATGGACACGACCCACCCCATGAGCTCCATGGACAGCACTGGACGCCGACTTCCTACAAGACGGATAATCATGTCGGCCAATTTCAGCGCCGCACCCGTCTTCTCCAAAATTAGTCCTATCAGCGCACCGAGAATAATAACTATGCCAATGCCTGTAAATATACTTGAAAAGCCTTTGCCCATCACTGTGACAATACCGGGAACCTTCACACCGTCAACAACACCATCATTCAGCGGAATGCCTACCAACAGGCCCAAGAGTAATGACGTGGACATGATAGCAATGAACGGATGCAATTTCCAGCGGGACATGGCCAATATCATCAGCGCAACCGCCATGACAAACAAAATAAGCAGATACATAATTTCGTTGTTTTACAATATTCTAAAAATCGTTTTCCTGATATTTTCACGCGCCGTCTCAGGCTTTAGCAGTTCGCTCAATGGCCGCAGGTCTCCCTCGTTAATCGAGACGGCATCCTTGAAACCTGCAGTCAGCAAAGCCTCTTTATCCTCAATGGCGCCCGATATGAGCACGACGGGCACACGGACATTGCGCGCCCTCTTGAGTACGCCAAATGGCACCTTTCCCATCAAGGTCTGCCGGTCGGACTTTCCTTCACCAGTAATGACCAAGTCGGCCCCCTGCAACCGGCAGTCAAAGTTTAGGGTGTCCAGTACAACATCAATGCCGCTCCTAAGCCGGGCTCTCAGATAAGTGCGCAACGCATAGCCCAACCCACCGGCAGCACCCGCACCGGGAGCCAGGGCATCCTCCGGTGTAGCAACGCCGCGACGCTCCGAAGTTTCCGCCCACTGCCGTAGTCGCATATCCAATATCTCCACCTGAGCTTCGTCGGCACCCTTTTGCGGACCAAACACATAAGCAGCACCATTACGGCCATACAGCGGATTGCTCACATCGCATACTACAGTCACGTCCACCTCACCGGCAAAACGGTTCATCAGATCGGGTACTTTCTCCATAGCCTCCAGCATACCCCTGCCGCCATCACACGTGGCGCTGCCTCCGATACCAATCACCAGATGCTCGCATCCGCGTGTCAGCGCATTGGCAATCATCTCGCCGACGCCGTAAGTCGTCGTCAGCAGCGGGTTGCGCTCAGCCTCGGAAATCAGTGTCAGACCGCTTGCCGACGCCATCTCCATATAAGCCGTTTTCGTCTGGGGCGACACAGCATATACTGCCTCGATGGGGCGCATCAGTGGGTCGTGGACCTTGGTTACAACATCCTCCAGCGGCATAAACTGCGAGAAGCACTGCACCAGACCTTCGCCACCGTCACTCAAGGGCATTGATACAACCTCTGCCCGAGGATATCGCTGCAACACGCCCTCGCATGCAGCCTGACATGCCTGAAGGGCAGAGACGCTCCCCTTAAAAGAATCAAATGCCAAAATGACCTTCATTGCACAATGTAAAAATTCAGTTGAACAAATTTATAAATAATTATTGTAATTGTCATACAGAATTTTTAACTTTGCTTTTCGCAACGATAAAATTATGCCAGAACAAAGAATAAGACGAGTGCGCAAGCAGGCTGCCACTCAAGAAGAAAATTTCGGTCATCATCTTCAGCCGCAAGCACTTGAGCTGGAAGCCGCAGTGCTGGGCTCGGTGATGGTTGAGCATGATGCTTTCTCCCAGATAAGCGAAATTCTCAAACCTGAAAGTTTTTATGACCCGCGTCATCAATATATCTATGACGCCATCCGCTCACTAACCATGGAGGATAAGCCCGTAGACATGCTGACAGTCATGGAGAAACTTCGCAGTACGGGGCTTCTTGAGGAAATCGGAGGCCCGATGTATATAGCGAAACTTTGTGATACGGTAACAGGTTCGGCAGATGTTGAATACTACGCCGGCATCATTGCGCAAAAATATCTGTTGCGCCAACTTATCACTTTCTCAAGTCATGTTCAGACGCGTGCGTTTGACGAAACGACCGACGTTGCCGAGCTTATGCAGTCCACCGAAGCAGAACTGTTCAATATTTCGCAAAGCAACACCAAGAAAGACTTTACCCAGATTGACCCCGTTGTCAAGGAAGCATGGAATATGGTCAACAATGCTGCCAAGAGCCCCGACGGCATGAGCGGTATCAGCAGCGGATTCCATGATTTGGACAAGATGACCAACGGATGGCAAAACTCCGACCTTATCATCATCGCCGCGCGCCCTGCCATGGGTAAAACCGCTTTTGCGCTGAGTATGGCAAAAAACATTGCTATAGACCAAGAAAGACCCATGGCATTGTTCTCTCTTGAGATGAGCAATGTCCAGTTGATGAACCGTGTCATCACCAATGTCTGTGAGATAGAAAGCGAGAAACTCCGTAGTGGCCAACTCGCCCCGTTTGAATGGGGACAGCTGGATTATAACATCAAGAGACTTTATGGCAAACCCCTTTATCTCGACGATACTCCGGGACTTTCCATCTATGACCTTCGCACCAAGGCACGTCGTCTGGTGCGTGAGCACAATATCCAGATACTGATGATTGACTACCTCCAACTCATGACCGCCCAAGGCAGCAACAATCGTTTTGGCAGCCGCCAGGAGGAAGTCAGCACCATCAGCCGGTCGCTCAAGAATCTCGCCAAGGAATTGAACATTCCGGTCATCGCATTGAGTCAGTTAAACCGTGGCGTAGAGCAGCGTGAGGGTGCAGAAGGCAAACGGCCCCAACTCAGTGACCTGCGAGAATCGGGTGCCATTGAACAGGATGCCGATATTGTATGTTTCATACATCGTCCGGAATACTACCACATCTACAAGACGGAAAACGGTGTAGATACACGCGGAAAGGCCGAGATAATCGTGGCAAAGCACCGTAATGGTGCTGTAGGTGACGTGCTGCTCACATTCAAGAGCAAGTTTGCCCGTTTTGAGAATACCGACGATGATTTGCTTCCAGCGGGTTATACACAGGGAGAAGCCAACGGTTCCTACGAGGTTGAGTCGCGCATGAACTCTCTGCCTCCATCTGAAGATGACCCTCTTGCGATACCAGATGCACCGGATAGCACTACTTCGGAAAACGCTCCCTTCTAAGATCACTCTATGTAATTGTGGTCTATCACAATCATAAATTCGTATTGTGAAAACTTTGATTTCAAGGTCCTGTATACCAGTTCCTTGAAATCTGCATCGTTGTGTACCTCGTCATCTGGTATCACATCAAGCGTAATGGTATTATTCTCTTCATAGAAATAGAAAGCATGGATATACTGCACATGGGCTATTGATTTCGCAGTGTTTATGACCGACTGCTGCAGTTCCCCCATCTTTCCGCTATATGTAGCATAGATACCTATATTAATGATTATGCCGTATTTATGAAACAATTTCTGCGAGATATCACGGGTAAGGCCATGTATCTCACGGGCAGACATCTTATCTGGGACAGCTATATTCAGTGAACCGATAATCATGTCGGGGCCATAGTAATTAAGGATGATATCATTCACTTCATTCACCGCCTCATACTTCAGCACTTCATCCCTGATGTTGAGATAGGTCTGCTTGGGAATACTCTCACCCAGCAACTGGCTGACAGGCGAACCGAGCATCTCCCCGCCGGCCTTAATGATTACCAATGAAATCAGAGTACCGAACACACCATCCAGATTCACATTCATCAATAACATTATGCCCGCAGATACCAGCGTGGATAATGTCACGACGGCGTCAAACAACGCATCTGTACCAGATGCTATCAGCGAGTCGCTTTTAAGCTGTTCGCCCTTACGCTTCACATATCCGCCCAGCACCAACTTCACCGCAATGGCCACAACAATGACAATGAGCGTCGTTGTAGTGTATTCCGGAACTGTGGGGTCAATGATTTTTTTCACAGACTCTATCAGCGATGTAACACCAGCGATTAGAATAATTATCGCAATGATTATGGCACTGAGGTATTCTATACGCCCATAACCGAACGGGTGCTTGCGGTCAGGATCACGCCCCGAAAGTTTTGTGCCGATAATTGTTATGACCGACGACAATGCATCGCTCAAATTATTTACGGCATCCATCACGATAGCTATACTATTTGACAACAGGCCGACAACGGACTTAAAGCCTGCCAAGAGGACATTAGCCGCAACTCCGACAATACTTGTACGAATAATCTGCTGATTCCTGTTCATCTTTATTTATTTTTTTTCGGCCTCGTCGAAAATGTTTTCTTTGGCTTTGGGCAATTTGCTTGCAACAAGTCGGAATGAAGCCGTAATCTGCTGCCTGACGAAGTCGTCATCCAGTTTGTTCAAATACAAATCGCTCCAATGTTTTTTGTTCATATGGTACGCCGGGCACACGCCCTCGTACAGCATACGCAGTGACTCACCCGTTTCAGGCGGCAACTTCACTGCCACACGTGGTTCAGGAGCATCCAACTGCATTAACAGAAACCACTTACCCTTGATACGCCACGAAATCCATTCCTCGGCGAACAACTCTTCCGTCACATTGTCATCCAATCCTAAAGCAAAATCGCGAACATCCTCTATATCCATAATGTTTAATCAATGCAGGTAGTTCACACCGTCACGCATGACCGAAACTACGCCTTTTACTTTCTTGAAATAAGCCATCGTCTCCTCTATCGTTTTATCTGCAGGCTTGCGTATCGCTATACCCGACATCATCTTGTATTCATAACGCAAATCCGCCTTAATTCGCTTCATTGCCTTAAGCAGAGGTTTCTTGCCTATTCCTTTGTCGTACAGAATAATCAGCGTTGACGGGCTGTACATCCGCATGGTGTCTTCCCGTAAGGAAGTCATTTCGTCGGGACAGTTCAAACATCGGTTACAGATACGTATCCCTGCCCCTTGAACCGACAGGACAGAAAGCATAAACAATACACTCGACAGCAGACGGTATGACATCTTCCCTGATTTTTATGTAAAGGTAAGTATTTTTGCATAATCTGAGGTGTGCATAATTAATATTTTCTTCAAGAAAAGTTTTATACTGATTCCACATACAGCCGAAAAAGTTGTCCCCCTGATTCTTTTTCCGTTTTACACGGTGATTTTGTGACACCTACGCCTATATATTTTCTATTCCAGCGGATGGAATGTATATTCTATTGGGTGGAACGTATATTCCAGCCTATGGAACAGAAAATATATCGTGACAATGTCACACTTTCTTCCCGGATGACAGATTTCTTATAACAAAACTGCCGTCTTCCTATGCCCCAAGAAGTCAGTTGTCAATTAATAAGTATCCGAATTATGTTCAAGACTGGTTCTCTCAATCTTATAACGTATTCCACATGAGTTGACAAAGTCTAATATCACCTTATAGGCGCGCTCCACCTCTGACGGTGACAATGTGCCATCGTCAATATCTCCAAATTTTTCCTCCATGAATGCGGGCAGTTCCGTCATCTTGACATGAACTTTCACAGACATCCTGTAAGCATCCTCCTTGTTGATCATTGCTGTCACAACATGGCCGGAATCAGCATAACGTTTCGGGATATCGGTATCCTCGTTTCTTTTGAAAGTGTAACAGATGAGAAAATTTCCGTTGTCATCATATCCGCAACTCACACAAGCCCAGAGCCGGTCCAGGTCAGGGTCAGAACTTATTATACTTCTTTCTAACGACATCATTTTATTTCTGTTGTCTATTCTGCGATTTTATCTGATGAGTAATAAGGTACCAGCCTGTGGTGCATAGTCGGCATCACGGAAATTAATCTTGTACAAAGTCTTCAATTTCATACCGTAATGCTGTGCTATACTGTACATAGATTCGCCCGGCTGAACGACATGCCACTTACCCTTCAGGCTCTTGTCGGCTTTTTTCTGCTTCTCCAGGAGGAAGACGATATCACCCTCTTGGAGAACATAGTCCTTATCTACCTCATTGTATTTGCGGAGTTTGCGCTGTGAAACACCCAGTTCCTTACTCAGATTCTGGAATGTATCGCCGCTGCGGGCAAATGTATAGAAATTCTTATTACACATAAAAATCTTATGATCCGCAATGACATTGGAAATCTCCTTCGCCAATGAGTTCTGATGTGAATATCCGGAAACATTGAGGTCCAACTTATTCAGGTTGAAGTTCTCTATCAGTTGTATGAGATTCTCGGCATAATGAGGATTGGTGGCATATCCTGCCCGTTTTAGGCCGTGAGCCCAACCTTTATAGTCGGTCATGTTCAACTCAAAGAGTCTGGCATAGCGAGGGTTTTGGCGAAGAAAGAGTGAATGGTCCTCATAGCTCTCCTCGGCTGAAGAATATACCCTAAAATGCTCATTGGGCGCATCGTCGGTCATCAGCATATAAGGGCCTTTCCACGCCAGACCGCATTTGATACCGAAATGATTGTTGCCCTTTCGGGCCAGTGTACTCGCTCCGGCAGCACTCTCCAGCAATCCCTGCGCCAAAGTTATACTGGCAGGTATCTTGTATTTCTGCATCTGCTGGATGGCCATGCCCATGTATTGGTTGATGTAATCGGTTTGCCTGGCACTTTGTCCCCATGACATCAACGGGAACAACAAAGCAAGAAGGAAGGCCGCTTTTTTCATATTCAGTTTTCTTTCATTTTAAGCAATGAGTAATGAGGATACTTTAATGCTTTTGCACCCTCAAGGTCTTCAAGTTCAATGAAGAACAAGTCAACTATATTCTGACACTTGCGGGCAATGAGTTTGTTGGCAGCTTCCATCGTACCTCCTGTTGCCAGCAAGTCGTCAACAATGAGCACGACGTCATCGGCCGCTATGGCATCTTCCTGTATCTCAATAGTATCTGTGCCGTATTCCAAGACGTAATCCTGAGAAAGGCATTTCCCGGGCAACTTTCCCTTCTTCCGTACTGGCACGAAACCTACACCGAGATAATCCGCCAAAGGGATACCGACGAGGTAACCTCTGGTTTCCAGACCGGCCACTTTGGTGAACTGTCTGTCTTTGACCATTTCCGCCATATCCTTGACCAACTCGCGCATAGCAGCATTATTCCCTACGACTGGCATCCAGTCTATAAAATTGATACCTTTCTTCGGATAGTCCGGAAAAGTACGCAACAATGATTCGTATAACTTTTGTGACATATCTTAATTATTTCATTTAACCATTAATTTGAACGACATCTTGCCCACACGGACAATGTATACACCTGTTGACGAAACCCTGACAGCGCAATCAGTATCGGTTGCTCTCGACCTGAAGATGACCTTACCACTCATATCAGTAACCGAAATCATATTGCCGGGCTTAGCCCCGCTGACAGAGATGAGACCATCCTCATACAAAACGCGCAATGGTGCAGTCCCGACATTATTGATTTCGGCTGCAACCTGAAAAGTAACATCGACTCTATGTGTCCGGGTAACGTCAGGAAGCGTGTAGACACTATCCCTAATGTCTCCCAGCACAGACACTTTGTCAATTTTGAGATCCTTAATATCATAACCGCCGAACGGCCTCGGCTTAATCAGCAAATCATCACCGTGAGCCACAGGATATTTATGTAATGCCATATTCAATATCGTGTCCTGCACAACAGCACAGCCACCCCTTCCGACAGTTAATGTCATCGTATACATCGTCTTCTCAAACGTGACCTGCAATTTGATGTTTGACGACACCTTTTCTACAGTCAGGGTATTGGATTTTACATATTTCGTCACATCAACGCCGTCCATGACAACCTTGCCGAGATAGCTGCCCTCTTCGGGTATAAATGTGAACACGGCCTGCTCTCCTGGTGTGACTTTTGATTTGCCTGTGCCTTCGTGCATTTCGTCATCACCTATCTTCACTATACCCTTACCTGCGACAGTAACAGTCACGGTACCGTCAACCGTTTCAAACGGTGTCGATGTTCCCTTGGTCATGTACAGTACAGGATATACCGTACTATTGGCTTTGACTATAACCTTGTTGGTCGTGCCCTGCTGAGTGGTGTAACCGTCAGCCTGTAAATCAAGATAATATGTCCCCGGCAGCAAGTCATAGAAAGCATAAATGCCGTTATACTTTTTATCCACAGTATACAAGCCTATAAACTCACCGTCGGCATTACGCAATCGGACAGTCGCACCATTAACCGACAGATAGGCATCATGCATACCTCCCTTATAGTTATAATAGTTGTATCCGTCCATGGTCTGACTTCTGTCCTTGACAACACCCATGATATACCCCTTCGCATCGGCCGCCGTACCAAAATAACTCACGATGCCGCGATAGTAACGCAACCCCTCCTGATAGCAGTAGTCAGGATTCAATGCACGATGACGCGCCGGCTGGTATGTGTGGAAATAACCTTCTGACAGAAAGCCCGGTGTACCATGCTTGAGTACTCCAAGGTAACCGTCATAACCATTACTGTTAACAGAATGGGAATGATAGAAATCCCAATCGCCACGAATGTTGGTGGAATTATTGTAGTAGTTCTGGAATTCAAGCCCCGATTTCATACACTCTACGAGATAGGGCCAAACTGCCTGACACATCGCCTTGCTACCCGGCACACAATTTTCTGAATCAGGACCACGGTACAAAAACAACGGATAATTCACCAACGCCCCGTCAGAAGCAGCGTTGGAGTGAATGGATATAAACATGTCTCCACCCCACGACTCGACTTCCTCGCATATTTCACTCAAAGGCCGGTTATAGTCTTCAGCATTTTGCGCACCCGCAACATAGGGATACGGACCGTTGCGATAGCGTGACAGCCTGACAGTGTAGCCGTCAGCCTGCAAGCGACGAGCAAGTTCAAGAGCCTTCCATAAATTGGTGTTTGACTCATAGAACCCGCATGTATCCGGACGGCCCGTACCGGGGAGCATCGGATAGGGAATCGTAGCGCAAGGGCGGTCGTTAGGCCCCCAACTGCCATGACCGGGATTGATATATATCTTCTTGGGCACCGAAGCAAAAGAAACAGCTGTACACAAAACAAATACCAAGAGTAACAACTTGTTTTTCATACAATTCATTCTATTTCTTCAAGTAGATGACGACTATCTCACCTCGGTTCGTTGAACACGCCACGATGTTTTTCTTCTGCGCACAATGGGGATACATCGTCATCGTCTCAGGGGAAGTCAGCTGCTGGCTTTGGCCGTCCAATGTGTATGCCACAATGCAAGACGACAACAGGGACTCACCATCATCTTTGTCGTCCATACCTATCACGGTATTATCGTCATACCATTTCGGTGCACGACAATCATGACTGATAAAGACGACGTTCTTGCCATCCAAGTCGCAGACATATGCGCCTTGCCCGCTGACATAATAAAGAATCCGCTTGCCGTCGGGCGAAAGCGAAGGCCAGATATAAGCTGCCTCAGTGCCGTTGGGCGACAGGCGGACAGTTTCGCCGTCCCTGTAAAGCATTAGCTGCAAGTCCTCCAGAAAAATCCTCGGTGCATCAACGTCTGCCAGGTCACGGGACAATCCCTTCTGGACCTGAATATTATCATCCGCATCCATGGTATATGCCGTGTTGTCACGAAATCCGTACGCCTTGATTTCGCGTACAGGTGCACTCAGTTCAATCCCCGACCCTGATTCTGCCGATACGTTCATGAGCGATGTCATGCGGCTATGATCTTCTGTAAAGCGCACCTCACGACAGATTACCCATCTGCCGTCATCCGAGACCACAGGCTGAAAACCGGCGCCGGCAGCAGATGTCAACTTCCTGACACGACCCGTGGACAGCTCGACCCTGTTAAGGCCTTTGTTGCTTCCTGTCGTGGTCAAGACGTAATCTCCCTGCGGACTGATTCCCGCCATCTTGACATCGGCAGACCCCGTTCCCGGGACTACTTTAACCGATACCGACGTGAATATCTGCGCATGAGCAGCCAGACACGCTGCCGCAAGCGCAAAACATACCATAATCGTTCTGTTCATTGTGTACACCTGTCACGTTTATATGCAAAGTTATATCTTTTCTCACATTAATACTCTGCCCGATGCCGATTATTCCCGTTTTTTTTGTAAAATTGTATCCCGTAACAGCACATTTATATACGTAATGCAAGACAAGATTGACACGTATACCCATGTCGTAGGTCCGTTTGACACGGACTGCAGCCACCGCCTCTCGTGGAACGTCCTGGGCACGCGCATACTGTCGGCCGCGACGAGCCACGCCAGACGTCGCGGTTTTGACACATTCGAGAAAGACGGCGTCCCCTACCTGTGGGTACTCTCGCGCATGGTCATCGAGATCGACCGCTGGCCCATGGTAAACGAGACATACCAGCTCACCACCTGGATTAAGAACTACTACCGATACTTCACCGACCGCTACTTTTACCTGCATGACGGCGAAGGCAACATTATCGGCCGCGTGCTGACTATCTGGGCCATGATAGACTCAGAAACGCGCATGCCGGCTGAACTCAGGGAACTCTTCGGCGACGGGCTCGACCGATATGTCTGTCCTGACGACACAGAGCTCAAGCGTAGTCGCATCAGGGTAAACCGTCCCGACATACAGACAACGCGCCACACTTTCTACAGCGACCTGGACACCAATAATCACGTGAACAGCATAAAGTACATTGAATTCCTCCTGGACGCCCTGCCTCCGACGCTGCCCACATCAAAGGCCGTCAGGCGCATCGAGATGGAGTATTGCGCCGAAAGCTATGTGGACGACACGCTGAGCATCAATATCGAGGAAACCGATCCCCTACACTACAATGCCGAGATTACAAAACTACTCAACGGCAAAACAGTCACTGTGTGCCGCAGTTCATTCATGTTTTAAATTTATCATTTTACATATGAACAAACGTTTTTTTTTACCGATTTTTCTCCTCTCTTGGGCGGTAATGCCCTGCATCATGGCAGGTGTACCGACGGCAAAACTTTACAAGGTTTTGCGTGACGGGCAGAAACGTGACAGCAGTATTGTAGCAATGCAGAAAACATCTGACGGCGGGTACGTCCTGCGCATACCAAAAAAGGAGTTACGCACACTTGAGTTCTTGCTCGTCACACCGTCTATGGCCGTCGGCCACCAAGGCGAAAAAGGTTTTTTTATCAATAATGACGGATTGCAGACAAGATTTGACCTTCCTCACAAGCAGTTGCCCTACAAGGTGCAATGGGAAGAGAAATATCTTGTCGGCGACAAGTTCAAGGACATAACCGACGGTGTGCAATACACTGCGGGGTGGGACGAAGCTCCCCTGTGTATCAGCGGTTACCATGAAGCCGGCGGACGGACGTGGCTTGCCATCAAGGAAGGTATGAAATTTGAAAGTCGCCAACTCGTCAGGCTGAAAGACAACACGTACAGTCTCAACGAAGCATACTATTTGCGTGACATTCGCCCGTACGAGGACCTCACAATACTGTTCTATCCTGTAGAGCACGACAGCTATACTGCCATTGCGCTGAAATATCGCCAATGGCTGTTGGATCATCACCGCATGCCTGAAACCATTAAAGAGAAAATAAGCAAGCGTCCCGAAATTGCCTATGCCTCTGAAGCTCCTGAAGTCAGAATCCGCATGGGCTGGAAAGAATCACCCTCTCCCGTCCAGGAACAGACACGGGCAACAGAACCGCCCATGCACGTCGCCATTACGTTTGACAGGGTATGTGACATTATTGACGCCATGGTGGCCAAAGGTATTAAAAAAGCCGAACTTTGTCTGGTTGGCTGGAATATCAGGGGACACGACGGGCGTTTTCCGGAAATTTTTCCCCCTGACCCTCAACTGGGCGGTTATAAGGGCCTGCAAAAAGTCATTCAAAAAGCCAACGAAGCAGGCTACCGTATAGACTTGCATAACAACAGGACAGACATCTACAGTATCTGCGAAGACTGGGACAATGGTTACCACACATGCAAGGATATCAACGGAAACATGAAATCAAAGTTTGTCTACGGTGGCGGGATGATGTATGACATCTGTATGAAACAAAGCTACAAGAAATTTTTCAAGCGCGACGAGCCCAAAATTGCCAAATTAGGGATACACGGCCTGCATTTCATCGACGTGCTAAGTATAATAAATCCCCATGACTGTTTTGACCCCCGTCATCCGCTCAACAAGAAGGAATCCATGCGCTACGGCAACAAGATGCTCAAAGAAAGCCAGAAGCTCTTCGGCGGTTCACAGTCGGAGGGCGGCAAGGACTATACAGCAAAGGTTCTCGACTACGCCATGTATGCCACACGTGCCACCCACAGACCCGTCGACAAGGATATCTTTGATGCTTTCTGCCCCATATGGTTCATTGTGTTTAACGGCTATATCATGAGCAATGTCTCCAACTTTACCGTGAATTTCCCTATCAAGCCCGTAGCCGATGCTTTGAATGTAGTGGAATTAGCCTCCAGACCCATGTTCTATTTTTACTCCTCTTTCAGGGCGAAAATGTCACAAAACTGGATGGGAGGTGAACTTGACCTGCGATGCGCCACCGACGAGGAACTGAACGAAGCTGTGGATGTCATCAAAAAAGGATACGACATCTTCCTGACATACAAAGACCTGCTGAAGGAAACCATAACAGACCATCGGGAATTAGCGCCGAAAGTCAGATGCACCACTTTCTCCAACGGGAAGAAGGTTATCTGCAATTATAGCCGGGAAGATTATTCCTACGGGGGTACTATTATCCCTGCCGAAGGCTACAAAATATTATAATCCGTCTGCCGCCTGGTTGAAACGGCATATCTCTTATTGTGTCCTGCACAATAAGAGAACGGCATCCATCAGTATAAGTTTTCAATTCCAGCCCATGGAACGTAAGTTCTGTCCCTTGGAATTTATGTTCCATTTGCTGGAACATAAATTCCGGCAGCCGGAACGGAGAACATGTCAGGGCAGGTACTTCCATCCATACGGAACATTTGCAGTTATACTTACCACTCAACGATATTAAGACAAAGTTACGGCTGATTCAGATTTCTTCTTATTAGTGCAATTTTTTATAACTTTGTAAAATCTTTATGAAACATATCGCAGACAACAAAACAAAATATTAATTAAAATGAATACGAAACTCTTTGTATCTTTTGCTTTCGCCTTATTGGCAAGTGCGTGGCAAACCGCCGGAGCGCGCACTATGAAAGTGTTCGGCACCGTAACGGACATGCAAAACCGCCCCGTCCAGGGTGTGACCGTCAGTGACGGCTTTACCGCCGTGCAGACTGACGCAAACGGCAAATACGCCTTCGTGCGCAATGAGGCAGCCTACTATGTACACTACTCCGTCCCGGCTGACTGTGAGGTGCCCATGCGTTACGGCATCCCGTGTTTCTTCCGCAAACTGGACAGAGACTCTGTATACAACTTCCACGTAATACGCAAGGAAGGAGCCATCGAAAAACGGCTCAACATTTTCTTTGTGGCTGACCCTCAATGTCAAAATCCACATCATGTCCGCAGGCTGCACGAGGAGACCGTGCCCGACATGCGTGAGCATGCTAAAAGCCTGCAAGGATCCAATTATGCCATCTCCCTGGGCGACATAGGTTATACCGAAGGTGAGTTTAACACCAACTACATCCTGCCGATGATGCGCGAGGAGATGCGTGAGGAGAACTTAGGCATGAAGATGTTCCAGACTAACGGCAATCATGACCAGATATACGACGGT
>CACXEH010000080.1 GCA_902766625.1 uncultured Bacteroidales bacterium
AAGCGAACTATCCTAAAGAGTTCAAACACGTCATGGAGAAATATAATACAGACTGATTTCATCATAGGAATTGCCAACCTTCACAGGACTCTCCTCTGACTGTGTATCCTGTGTGACGGTATTCTCCTTGGGCTTCACCTCAACATTGGTCAGTTCAAACCATTCCAACATGTGGGTTGGCAACAAGCATTCGGCAAGTATTTCGTATTGTGGATTCATTGTGACATCTCGTTTCTTATAAGAACGAAAAAAATCACGGTTTTAGTGTACGCTCACACATGGTTATGCAGGTGACCCTGTTTTTCTGCCGTAATATCATTTCTATGGATGGTAGGTCAGGATACATGGTGCGCAGAGATGGTGCAGTATTCCCGATATGTCTTATGTTCCAAAGGCTGGAACATAAGTTCCATTGGATGGAACGTATATTCCAAAGGCTGGGACGGAAAATTCCACGACGTTAGCAGTCAGGCTTTCTCGTTTGGAAAGTCTGACTGCTAATGCTTATAACGATGGTAGTGTTTAGAATATCTTGTATGATATGTTCTCGTCGTAAACGTCGGTGTTCTCAATTTTCTTGATGTATTTTACGACCCTGATGGTTATGGGTAAGACGAGTATTTCGTACAAAGTCTTTGCCAGTACTTGAATGAGCATCAGTTTGATAAGTTCATTCATAGGCATTATGCCTCCGAAGGCAAAAGGGAAGAATATTAGGGAGTCCGCCCCCTCGCCGATAATTGTTGACACAATGGCGCGAAGTGAGAAGTGCTTGCCGTTTGAGGCTATTTTCATCTTGCTCATGATGTATGCGTTCAGGAATGAGCCGATGAGGAATGCCACAAAGCTTGCCAGCGCGATGCGTGGCGCAAGGCTGAAAACGAAGTTGAAATGTGGTTCGTTTTCCAGCCAGAAGGGTGCTGCCGGCAAGAGTACGGCAATCTGTCCCATGATAGCGATGAAGAAATTCATGCTGAAAGCCAGCCAGATGACCAACCGGGTGCGCTTGAAGCCCCAAACTTCAGCGATGCAGTCGTTGATGATGTAAGAGATGGGGAATACAATAAATCCGGCGGTCAGGGAAACGGTTCCAAATTGCAGGATTTTAGTCTCTAATAGATTTGACGCGATGAGACACGTGCAAAACAATACCGTTAATAGCAGAAACGGTACACTGATTTTTTCTTTTGTCATAATGCTTGTTTTTTTAGTGGTTATCAAGAACACTATTCAAGATGTGAATTAACTTTTTGTTTTGATTTCTTTTGCTGGCAGGATGGCAGAGATTTTTTGTTCCCGATGGCAGATATGTACTTCGATGCCATATTTGTCGTTGATGTGGTGTGCCAGGTGTTCTGCGCCGTAGACACTCCGGTGCTGGCCGCCTGTACAGCCGAAGGAGAACATGAGGTCGGTAAAACCACGCTCAATGTAGCGCTCTATGTGCATGTCAGCCAGTTTGTAGACATTGTCGAGATAGGTCAGAATCTCACCGTCGTCTTCCAGGAAACGGATGACGGACTCGTCCAGTCCTGTAAGGTTTTTGTAAGGTTCATAACGTCCAGGGTTGCGTGTGCTGCGGCAGTCAAAGACATAGCCGCCGCCATTTCCGCTGGTGTCTTCGGGGATTCCTTTGTGGAAGCTGAAACTGTATACACGGACTATCAGAGGACCCTTGTTGTCGTATTTGGAGTACGTAGGTAAACCGTCTATGGGGTTGGATTTGTAGATAGACGACACTTGGGTTTTGAAACCGTCCTTGCGCTTTTCAGCCACGGGTTTCGGCTGGTTGAACTGAGGCAGTTGGGTGATGGCCGTCAGGATGGTCTGAAGGTAAGGATAAGGGCAGAAGTTGTCAGCCAGTCCGGAGCGGATGTTGTCTATCGCGAAAGGAATGCTGTCGATAAAGTATTTTTTTCGTTCAAAGTATCCGCGGAAGCCGTAAGCCCCCAGTACCTGCAACAGGCGGAACAGGACAAACTTCTTCAGATTGTTGCGGAATGTATTCTCGTTGACCTCGGTATACTGCTTGAGTGATGCGATGTATGCGTTTGTCAGTTCTTTTCTCAGTTTTTCGGGATATTGCGCCGAGGCCTGCCAGAGGAATGAGGCGACATCGTATTCTATAGGACCGCGCCGTCCTCCCTGGTAGTCTATGAAATAAGGCTCGCCCTTGTCGGAGAGCATGATGTTTCTGGCCTGGAAGTCACGGTACATAAATGCTTCGCAGTTACACTGCATTAAGTCGTTTGCGAGCAATTGGAAGACGGCCTCAAGTTTGAGTTCGTTGAAATCAACGTTGATTGTCTTGAGGAAACAATATTTGAAATAATTCAGGTCAAATAAAATGCTGTTCTTGTCAAAGGCTTCCACAGGGTAGCATTTGCGGAAGTCCAGATCGCGCGCGCCTCTGATTTGCAGTTCCGGCAATTTTGTGATGGTGCGGCGTAGCAGTTCTTTCTCCCGCAGATTATACCTTCCGCCTAACTTGCGGCCGGTCTCCAGTGCGCTGAACAGACTGGTTTCTCCGAGGTCGGTCTGCAGATACAGCATACGGTCGTCGGATATGGCCAGGATTTGAGGTACCGGCAGTTTCTTGTGACGGAAGTGCTCGGTCAGATAGATGAATGTCTCGTTTTCGTCCAGAGAAGAGCCGATGACGCCGATGACACTTTGCGGTTCATGGCCCGGCGGAGCGATAATACGATAGTATTTTCTCGCACTCCCGGATGGCGGGATTTCCACTATTCTTTGGGGTGATACGTTTGCGTATGCTTTATATAATTCACTGAGTTGTTGCAACATAAGTTTTAGATTATGACATTGTTCATATTCATCATTGTTACGGCAAGGAGTGCGGCGGTTTCCGTCCTCAGGCGGCTTGGGCCGAGAGTGACAGGTTGGTATCCATAGTCCAGTGCCATTCTGACTTCTTGTATGCTGAAATCTCCCTCAGGGCCGATGAGGACCATACTGTCCTTACATTCAGAAGATTGCAGGCAATAAGGGAGGTATTGCTTCTCTGAGGTGTTGCCGATGTCTTTATCGTCGTAACAATGGGCTATATATTTATTTCCGTCAAATGGTTTCCGGATGAAGTCGTTGAAGTCAATGAAAGAAGTCAATTCCGGTTTGACGGATTTGTGGCTTTGCTTCATGGCGGCTACGGCCACTTTATCCAGACGCTCAATATTAATGTTTTTACGTTCGGAGAATTGGCAGTCAAGGAAATGGATGCTGTCAAAGCCTATTTCAGTGGCTTTCTCGACAAGCCATTCGATGCGGCTGATATTTTTTGTGGGAGCAACGCCGATGTGTATCTTGCCCTGCCATGTGGGCAGGAGTTGTCTTTGTGAGATGATACTGAAGGTGCAACTTTTCTTTGTTACCGAGGAGATGGCCACATCATAGATATTGCCTTTGCCGTCAGTCAGGACACACGTGTCTGACGGTTGCAGGCGGAGAACTTTCACGGCATGTTCAAACTCTTCCTTGGGCAACTCGTTGGAGACAGAGATGTCGGGGCAATAAAAATATCTAATTTCCTTCATGCCTCTTTTTTAATTCGTCACGTATAATACTGGCAACTTCGTATTGCTCATTTTTTACAGCATCCTTCAGGGCTTTTTCCAGCAGGTCTTTGCTTAAAGACTTTATGGAGAACGAGAAGGTGTGATTGTCTTTGTTGGAAAAGGCTTCTTTGAGTAATTTCTTATCTACGTAAATGGGTATCCTGAAATAAATCGCCAGGATTATTGCGTCTCCGGCGCTGACCTCACACGTCGTCTCTTCGCCGTCGTGCATCTGGAAGATGTCAGCCTTGAAGTCGCCGTCATATATGTTGTTGATGCATACAGAGGTGATAATGACGCCTGACGCATTGCACATGGAGCGGAAGGTCTCCAATAACGAAGAGTGTGCCTGCTGAAAAGGTGTTATAAGTTGGGATATCATCAACTCCTGTTCCTTTCTGATGGGGAGTGGAAACAAAGTTGAACCGTTCTTCTCTCCCAATATAAGGATGTGGATATCTTGTGCCCCAAGTCCTTTGGATAGCGCTTTTAACTTAAATTCGACTTTATCATCAAACCCCATAACGTGTGTGCCGTCTGCTTTCTATTATACAAAAGTAAACATTTTCCATATTATAGAATAGATTAGAAAGGTTTTTTTTAACTTTGTAGTTAGAAAGAATGACTCCGCGATGATTGTAATGATTTTTGCTGCGGGATTAGGGAAACGGTTAAAACCATTGACTGACCGCATGCCTAAAGCACTGGTGCCGATAGGAGGAAAGCCTTTGCTACAAATCCAATTGGACAAACTTTATGCACATGGTGTGCGGCGTGTCATCGTCAACGTGCACCATTTTGCTGACATGATGGTGGATTATATCAACCAGCATCATCGTGATGGTCTGGAGATTATTGTCAGCAATGAGAAGGATAAATTGCTGGATACCGGCGGTGGACTTAAGAAAGCCGGCAAGATGATGGCGGAGCGTGGGATAACGGAACCTATAGTTATCCACAATGTCGATATATTGGACAATGCTGACCTGGATGTGTTCTATAAGCAGCTCCAGCCCGGCGTTGACGCTGTACTTATGGTGAACCAGCGACAGACAAAACGATATCTCTTGTTTGATGATGACATGAGACTGGTGGGATGGACCAATGTCGAGACTGGAGAGGTGAAAACACCTTACCTGGATTTAGATGTTGCCTCTTGCCGCAAGCTGGCATTTACGGGTATGCATGTCGTTGGACAGAATGTGTTTAAGGCTATGGACAGTATGCCTGACGTGTTCAGCATTATTGACTTTTATGTCTCCCAGTGTAAGAGTCTTGTGATTAAAGGATATGTTCCTGCCGGCCTGAAGATTATAGATGTTGGTAAGATTGGTGAATTGGAGCATGCCGAGATGTTTTATAAAGAAAATTATTGAAGCGCTATGGATTCAAGATATGACATATTTCTTAAGGAAATCTCAAGTTTCATTTCCCAAGACAGGATATACACAGACGAGTTGCATCGCATCTCGTGGGGCACGGATGCCGGATGCTATCGCTTGAATCCTAAAATCGTTGTTCGCTCCAAGAACGAGGAGGATATTTCCAAATTATTGTCATTAGCGACACGCTATAAGCTGCCCGTGACATTTCGCGCAGCAGGAACGTCACTTTCAGGACAATCCGTGAGTGATTCCATATTAATCGTAGCCGGCAAGAACTGGGAGCATTATGAGATTGGGGCTGACGCACTGTCCGTCAAATTGCAACCGGGTATCGTAGGCGCAAAGGTTAATGACATACTGAGACCCTATGGCCGGTGTTTTGGTCCTGATCCGGCAAGCATTAACAGTTGCATGGTTGGCGGTATAGTGATGAATAATGCTTCTGGTATGAGTTGCGGTACACATTCCAATTCAGACAAGGAACTGTTGTCTGCTCGTCTTGTTTTCGCTGATGGGACAGTCTTGGATACGGCTGACGAGAATAGCAGGAGAGAGTTTGCCCAAACTCACGGCGAGGTGATAGACGCCATAATTCGGCTGCGCGACGAAATAAATGCAGATGCTGAGCTGCGTGAGCGTATTAAATATAAATATTCAATTAAAAATGTAACAGGATTAAATATTAATCCGTTTGTCACTCAGTATGATCCATTCGACATCATTGCGCACTTGATGGTAGGCTCAGAGGGTACTCTCGCTTTTTTGAGTGAGGTGACCATGAAGACTCAGCCCGTAGCTAAGTTCAAGGCAAGTGCGATGATATATTTTGACAGCATAAGAACGGCGGCGGAAGCTGTTGTGGCAATGCGGAATGAGCATGTCAGCGCAGCTGAGTTGTTGGACAGACGATCCCTGTTGTCCGTAAACGACAATACTGGTGACACGGCTGTCCTGACGGAGACCCAGGCTGACACGGAAGAACAACTTGACTTGCAGATAGCAGGAATCAAGCAAAGCTTGTCATCTTTCAAGACAGTAACGCCAATACATTTTACTGCCGACCCTCGGGAGTATGCCAGATACTGGGCTATCCGTTCAGGCATTTTCCCCTCAGTAGGCGGTATGCGCGAGATTGGCACAACATGTATCATAGAAGATGTGGCCTTCCATATTCAGGATTTGCCGGATGCTACGGAAGATCTTTCTAATTTGTTGGAGCGGCACGGCTATACTGATTCATGTATTTATGGTCATGCCTTGGAGGGAAATTTCCATTTTATCATCAACCAAGCCTTTGATACGGATGAGAAATTGAAGGCTTATGAGGACATGATTAATGATGTCACACAAATGGTTGTCGGCAAATATGACGGTTCACTCAAGGCCGAGCACGGAACAGGGCGCAATATGGCACCTTTTGTTGAATATGAATGGGGTAAAAAGGCATTTGATATTATGCGTAGGGTCAAAGATATCTTTGACCCGGACAAGATATTGAATCCCGGTGTTATTTTTAACGACGACTCTCGGTGCCATCTCAAGAACTTTAAAGCTCTTCCTGTGATTTATCCGGGTAAAGACTGTGATGCGGAAACTGTCGCGGCTTACAATAAAATCAATAAATGCATTGAGTGTGGCTTCTGTGAGGTGAATTGTGTATCATGTGGATTTACGATGTCACCAAGGACGCGTATCGTTATAAACAGGGAAATAGAACGCAGGCGCAAGGCACATTTGGATTATGCCGGTTTGGAGAAGGCTTATCGCTATCCGGGCGAGGAGACGTGTGCCGGTGACGGCTTGTGCTCTATGTCATGCCCGATGGGTATAAATGTCGGTGACTTGACCCACGAGCTTAGGAGGCAACGGTTATCTTCTCCTGCCAAGAAGTTCTGGCAGGTTGCGGCGTCTCATTTCCCTGCGACTAAAGAGGCTATCCGCGGTGCTTTGGCATTGGCGCAGATAGGACAGAATGTCTTAGGCGATACTGTCATGTCGGGAATGTGCTCTGCATTGCATCATGCGGCTCATATCCCGCTATGGACACCGTCGATGCCTCATAAATATAAATACAAAGGGCAAACTCAGGTAGGAAACGGTGAGTTTACGATGGTATATTTGCCAAGTTGTCTCAATCAAATGATGGGCGTGCCGAAGGACTATCCGTCGCGTCGCCCGTTGGTAGAGGAGACCCTTAGCCTGCTGGCTAAAGCAGGTTGTAGGGTTATCATACCAGAGAATAGAGAGGAACTATGTTGCGGAACTATATGGGAAAGCAAAGGACTCCCTGATATTGCAGAAAAAAAGATAAGGGAGACTGAAGAAGCGTTGCTCCATGCAAGCAATAACGGTGCTTATCCTGTTTTGTGCGACCAGAGTCCATGTCTGCATCGTATGCGCAAATATATACGCGGTATCAAACTCTATGAGCCTGCCGAATTTATTTGGACTTTCCTTCGTGACCGCCTGGAGTGGCATCAGTGTGATATCCCTGTGGCGATTCACACCACATGCTCTACCAGATTGATGAAATTGGAGAAAGTGTTATTTGAAGTCGCATCATTGTGTTCCACTCATGTCTTGCTTCCAGAAGGAGTAGGGTGCTGTGCCTATGCCGGCGATAAAGGTATGACACATCCTGAATTGAATAAATGGGCAACACGCAAACTGCGCAAACAGATAGAGGACGCTCACATTCCTGTCGGTTATTCCAACAGCAGGACTTGTGAGATAGGGTTGCAGCATAATTCTGGAATCCCATATATGTCTATTGTCTATCTGGTTAATCAATGTACCCAACCACTAAATTGACAAATTATTTTATAATATGCAACAAAAGATAATTATTTTAGATTTCGGTTCTCAGACAACTCAACTCATTGGACGTCGTATTCGTGAACTTGACACATTCTGTGAGATTGTGCCTTATAACAAATTTCCGTATGATGATCCATCTGTTATAGGTGTCATCCTCAGCGGCAGTCCTTTTTCTGTTTATGACCAAGAGGCTTTCAAGGTTGACTTGTCTGCCATAAGGGGCAAGTATCCTATTTTGGGCATTTGTTACGGTGCCCAGTACATGAGTTATATTTATGGCGGAAAGGTGGAGCCTGCCGGCAGTCGTGAGTATGGCCGTGCCAATCTGGACTATATAGACAAGTCCAATCCGCTATTTAAGGATTTTGATGATAATTCCCAAGTATGGATGAGTCATGGAGATACGATTACGGCTATCCCTGACGGTTTTAAGACGATAGCGTCCACGCATAAAGTTGAATATGCGGCATACCAAGCCGTTGATGAACTGTTGTGGGGCGTGCAATTCCATCCGGAGGTATTCCATTCGGTGCAAGGCACGTTGCTTCTGAAAAACTTTGTCGTGGACATATGCGGGAGCAGGCAAGACTGGAGTCCGGCAAACTTCGTGGAGCAGACCATAGCAGAAATCCGCAAAGAAGTGGGAGATGACCATGTGATACTCGGTTTGAGCGGTGGTGTGGACTCATCTGTATGTGCTGTTTTACTGAACAAAGCCATAGGGAAGAATCTTACGTGTATCTTTGTAGACCACGGAATGTTGCGTAAGAATGAGTTCCAGGAGGTGTTGAATGATTACAAAGTTCTTGGACTGAATGTCATCGGTGTTGATGCAAGCGAAAGATTTTTTGGCGATTTGGCAGGCGTGTCCGACCCTGAGCAAAAACGTAAGATAATCGGCCGTGACTTCGTGGAGGTCTTCAATGCCGAAGCCAAGAAGATTACCAATGCCAAGTGGCTGGCACAGGGCACTATCTACCCCGACAGGATAGAGAGCCTTAATATTACAGGTAAGGTCATTAAGAGTCATCACAATGTGGGCGGTCTGCCTAAAGAGATGAACCTCAGACTCTGTGAACCTCTGAAGTGGTTGTTCAAAGATGAAGTGCGTAGGGTAGGACGTCAGTTAGGCATGCCTGAACACCTTATAACGCGCCATCCCTTCCCCGGACCGGGCCTGGCGGTGCGCATCTTGGGAGATATAACGCGCGAGAAGGTGCAGATTCTTCAGGAAGCGGATGACATCTATATCCGCAGCCTCCGTGAGTATAAGGTCAGACTTTCAGGTGAGGATGCCCGTAAACTCCTGGCGGCCGGTGTTCCGAATACAATGAAGAACGGCGAGATGGAGGTCTCGTTATACGACCAGATATGGCAGGCTGGTGCGGTCTTGCTCTCCACGGTGAGAAGTGTCGGCGTGATGGGCGACGAGCGCACCTATGAGCACCCTGTCGCATTGAGAGCCGTTACGAGTCGCGATGCCATGACGGCCGACTGGGCACATCTTCCGTATGATTTTATGGCTAAAGTCAGCAATGAAATCATTAATAAGGTGAAAGGCGTTAATCGTGTATGCTATGACATCTCGTCTAAGCCGCCTGCAACAATCGAGTGGGAATAAAGTTTATTTCACCAGCACTTTCTTTGCTGTACCGTCTTTGTGGCGGACGATGTTCACGCCCTTCTGCTTGAAGTCTATCTGCCTGCCGTCAAGTGAAAAGATGCTTTCCTCATCCTGGCTGTCGTC
>CACXEH010000081.1 GCA_902766625.1 uncultured Bacteroidales bacterium
AGACATGCGCGAACCCTTGGTTCCGATTTTTTTCATCGCGATGCAACATTTTTTTCATCGCGATGCAACAATTTTTTTATCGCGATAAAGATTTTATTGTGTCGAGGTATAAAATTCTGCCCCACTTGCAAGTGATTGTGAGGTACATTCTCCAGACATAAAAAATCCTGACATTAGAAAAGTCGGCGAGTGTGGCGATGTGCATATCGGTTTTTTTACGAAAAGGATATAAGATTTAAATTTAATTTGCTTGTTTGTTGTGCTTTTCCAGTGAAATCATTAAATTTGTATTTTAATTATTAAAAAAAAGAAGAGGAAACCGAAACGCAGGGCGATGTCTTATTTGTGTCAGGCATGACGGTCAATGAGGAAACAAATAAAAAATACAATATGAAAAAATTAGGTTACGCTATTTGCGTGTGTATGGCTTTGTCGCTTATGGCAGCTGTAAGTTTGTCGGCAGACAACCGCGTTATTGTACATTACGGTGGAAATGAAGTAGCTGATGTGTCAGCAGAAAAAATTGACAGTACGGTGCTGAACAAGATGCAGCTCGTAATGCTTGACAGCAATAAGAAAACGTTGATGTCGCGCCTGCTGACGCGTATAGACAGTATTACGTTCAGGCCTCAGACATACGAGAAGGACTTCACGACTGCCTATTGGGAAATATCCGCATCGCGGGCTCAGGCAGCCGAAACGAGTTGGATCACTAACAACAAGTTTTATGCTACTGACGGAAGCAAGGCTTCGGTGGCATATGTAAGTACCATGCAGGGCGGAGCAACGGTACCGCAACGGGCACTTAACGGTAACAATGTATCGGTATCCAATCTCAACACAAACGACGCTATCGTGTTTTCGGTGCCGGTGAAAAAACTGGAGAAAGGTTCAAGCGTAGACTTTATGCTGACCATTTATACACCGTCGGCCAACGCACCCAAATACTGGATATTTGAGTACGAAGACGGTGATGAGTGGAAGAGTGTTGACGGCAGTCTGAAGTCGGCTGCGGAGGACCCTGCGCTGAAATATTCTTTCTATGTCAAATATTTCAGCAGTGCTCAGTATACTACGTTCGTGCAGTCGTTTGTCGCGCCCCGCAACTATGATGACGAGGAGTTGAGGATGCGCTGCCGTGTGGTAGGTGCATACAATAATGCCGGCGGGGCTTTGACGCCTGACGCAACGGCTTATGTGGGATTTGTCAATACCAATTGGCAGGGATGCCATATCAATACATATCAGGAACTGCCTGTGCAGGACACAATAAAACTGGCGATATTAGGAAACTCGTTTACATACTATTACGGTACTCCGTTTATGCTTAAGGAAATAGCCCGTTCACAAGGTCACGAGATAGTCATGCGTGCCAATATTAAAGGCAGTCAGTACTTCCGCAACCACTCCGCATTGGAACTCTCTCAGGCGGTTGTCAAGGAGGGAGGCTATGACTATGTGTTGTTGCAAGACCAGTCAGGGCAACATGCCAAATATGCTTCAGACTCGGTGGCCAATGCCGATGTATTGGCGGAGACCAAGGCTTTGCTCTCACAGATTAAGGCCTATTCTCCCGGCATACAACCGATAATAGAAAACACATGGGCCTTCCTCGGTTCGTCCAACTATGAGGGCTATGGCAGTTTTGACAAATTTGACAAAGCCCTGCAGGACGGCTCCGTCTTAGTTTGCGCCAGGGCCAATACGTGGGAATCTCCTGTAGGCATTGCTTTCCAGAAAGCGCGTGAGGCAGGCATAACAGACCTGTATCATACGGACAACAAGCATCCCAACCGCAACGGTGCTTATCTGAAAGCCTGTGTGAATTATCTGATGCTTTACGGTACGCCGTTTGACTCTAATGTGCCCAGTTTGCTGGTAGATGGCGCGACAGCCAAGAAATTGCGCGAGATTGCAGAGAGCGTTGTCCTGGGGCATGAGAACACATGGCGCAATCCAGACCCGTCGACAATCGTACCTGACCCCGTGACGCCGACGCCTGTTAATATTGACAGTATCGTGGCAGGAGAAAGCGGTATCAGGACTGCCGCACAGTTTGTGTCATTTGCTACACTTTGGAATGCCAACGGCGACGTGTCATCCTATAAAGACGCCAATGGCGAGGTTGCCTTGCTGGGAGACATAGACCTTAGCGGCGTGGACTGGACACCAATAGGAAATGTTCCTTCGGGCAGCAGCTGGACTAATGGCACGAGTGTGACATACGGTTCCGGGCATGCCTTTGATGCGGTATTCAACGGCAACGGACATACCATATCAGGACTGAAACTGTCAACGACGGAGGCACAGATATATGGCCTGTTCGGTCTTGTCAAAGGTGGTACGGTGAAAAACGTCAACCTTGACGCCACGTGTCAGCTCTCAGTAAACCGCACGAATGTAGCTAATGGCTGTTCTTACGGCCTGCTTGTGGGAAATGCATACAATGCGCAGATTACCAATTGTACTGTCGCAGGGCGGGTGGCTGACTGTGTCCTTAACGGATCGGGCCTGACATGTCTCGGCGGTATAGTCGGTTATTTCTTCAGCGGCAATACTTCCAGCAGTATCACAGACTGCACTTTTGAAGGTACTGTCAGCGGCGTTTCGTCCAATGTATTCAACAATTCCACATGTGCCGCATGTGCAGGCATAGTCGGATTTGCGCGTGCAAGCAGCGCGTCAACATACTTCCTGCTGAAGAATTGTGTGAACAGGGGCAGCATTACAGCGTCATTCCATCGCACGGCTGGAGTGTTGGGCTCTACGCCGGGCGGTATGCATATGGAAGGCTGCAAGAATTACGGGACAATAAATAATACGACACCGTCTAACACGCTGGGAAACCGCGCGGGCGGGCTTATGGGCATCAGCTCATGCACAAGTGCATCATATGCGGATTACATGGACGGCTGTGAGAACTATGGTACGGTGATTTCAGGAGCCGCAGTAAACGGTAAGGAAGTTATTGGCGGACTGGCTGGTATCGTGCGCCGTATGACAGTCAAGAACTGCATCTCCTCATGTCTTGTCGTAGCTCCAGCCACTGTACAGGATCGCGGCGTGTTTGTAGGAGAAGTCAATGACAACAATGCGAAGTTCTCAGCCAACAAGGTTTCCGGAAGTATGGCTACGGGCATTGATAAAGACGGTGACTATGAGAATCTCATCGTCCTGACCGAAAGCAACTATACCCAATACATGGGCCAATATGGCAGCAGTTACAGCGGTTCGGTGTTTAACGCATCGGGCATTACTTTCGGCAACTGAGAGTCTATTAGCGAAAATATTGCTAACTTTGCATTATTTGAAAAAACAGTACCAATCAGCACCAGATGAAGATTATGGAGCTATTAGCCGGTCATGGCACAGCGTTTACATTTGAGGTCCTCCCTCCCGTGAAAGGGGCAGGTATAGCAACACTTAAGTACACTATAGAGAAACTGCTTGAGTTTGCTCCGAAATATATCAATATCACTAATCACCGTAGTGAGCCGGTGTATAGGGATGCGGGAAACGGACTGTTAGAGCGCGCTATGATACGCCGCCGGCCTGGGACGATAGCTGTTGCAGCCGCGCTGCAAAATGAATACAAAATTCCCATCGTACCGCATATACTGTGTAGCGGATTCACGAAAATGGACACCGAGTATGTACTGATGGATTTGCAGTTTCTTGGTGTGAGAAACCTGTTGCTGCTCAGAGGTGACAAGGGCAAAGAGGATAAAATTTTCAAGGCGATGGAAAACGGCTACAGCCATGCTACGGAATTGATAGAACAAGTCAACCAGTATAACAATGGTTACTTCGTTGACGGGACACCGATAAAAGACCCCGGACAGCCGTTTTCATATGGTGTGGCGTGCTATCCTGAAAAACATGAGGAAGCACCCAATCTGATAACCGATATAGCATGGTTCAAAAAGAAAGTTGACTTAGGTGCAGAGTATGGCGTGACGCAGATGTTCTTTGACAATCAGAAATATTTTGATTTCGTCAAGGCCTGTCGGGAAGAAGGTATAACGGTGCCGATTATTCCTGGCATAAAACCATTGACGAAAAAAGATCAGCTGACCATGTTGCCAAGAATATTCCACTGTGATTTGCCGGAAGAGTTTGTTCACGAGGCGATGAAATGCACCACAGATGAGCAATTGCATCATGTAGGAATAGAATGGTGCATCAAGCAATGCAAGGAACTCATGGCGGCTGGAGTGCCGAGCATCCACTTCTATTCAAGCGGCAATCCTGACAACATATACGATGTAGCCAAGGCCATATATTAGAAAAAGAAGCAGTCACAATGTCGTTTAATGCAGTCATAGGGCAAGAGGAGGTCAAAGCTATTCTCCGCAAGCAAGTGGATGAAAAGCGTATTCCGCACGCATTGATGTTTAGCGGTCCGGAAGGATGCGGCAAACTTGCGATGGCGGTGGCATTCGCAAAATATGTTTTGTGTCAGCATCCGGAGAATGGCGACAGTTGCGGTCATTGCCCTTCATGTAGGCAGATGGCAAAGTATGCACATCCTGATTTACATTTCTCCTTTCCTATTATTAAGAAGGGGCAGACCACGACATGCAATGACTATCTGAGAGAGTGGACGAGTTTTTTGTCGTCGTCTCTTTATTTTGATTTTGAGGATTGGCTCGATGCCATGGGAGGCGACAACAAACAGGCTTATATCTTGGAAGCAGAAGGCGATAACATCATAAACCAGATGAGTTTGTCTTCATATGAAGGCGGATATAAGGTGATGATAGTGTGGCTGCCGGAGAAAATGCGCGGCGAGGCGGCAAATAATCTGCTGAAGACATTGGAAGAACCTGTTCCGGGTGCAATATTTATCTTGGTGTCAAATGACACTTCAACCATACTGCCGACCATATTGAGCCGTGTGCAAAACATCGCTTTTCATGCATTGCCGGCTGAAGTCATAGCCGAAGCACTCGTGCAGCGTAATGGTTTGGAACAAAACACAGCGATGCAGATAGCTCGCATCTCTTGCGGAAGCTATCTGAAGGCGCTAAAGACAATAAGCGTCAACAACGAAGCCGATACATATTTCAAAAATTTCACACAACTGATGCGGTTGGCTTACTCCCGGAATCTCGTTGCGCTGAAAGGTTGGTGCGATGAGGTGGCATCATGGAGCAGGGAAAAGCAAAAGTCTTTTTTGGAATATTGTCAGAATATGTTGCGTGAGAATTTCGTTTACAATTTTCACCGACCGGAGTTGAACTTCATGAATGAACAGGAATTGCAGTTCGCAACAAAGTTCTCAAGTTTTATCAATGAAAGGAACATTGTGGAGTTTGCGCATGAATTTTCTGTAGCACAAAGAGATATAGAACAAAACGTATATTCACGGAATGTACTCTTTAACATGGCGTTACAGTGTATCATTCTTATTAGGAAATAATAAAATGAAAGAATTTATAAGTGGTTGCAGTCAGCGAGGCCTGTGCGTGAAGGCTGTAGGAAGACAGGACAAACAACTGAATACATATGACTGGTTGGCTGATGTGCCAGGTAACGATAAGATGACCGATTTGGTTGAAGTGCAGTTCAAGAATACCCGAAAGGATTATTTCTTGAACAGCAACCATCTGCCGTTGTCCAAGGGCGATATTGTCGCCGTAGAGGCATCTCCAGGACATGACATCGGAACTGTGACTTTGACAGGTGCTTTGGTGACATTGCAGATGTCGAAGACGCATTTGAAAAGCGACGCGGGAACCAAGCGTATCTATCGCATAGCCCGCGAGTCCGACATGGTAAAATACGAAGAGGCAAAAGCCTTGGAACACGATACGATGATAAAGTCTCGGCAGATAGCGAAAAACCTGAATCTGGACATGAAAATCGGTGATGTGGAATATCAGGGCGATGGAAGTAAAGCCATATTTTACTATATAGCTGACCAACGTGTGGACTTCAGGACATTAATCAAGGTGCTCGCAGAGGAATTTCATGTACGTATCGAGATGCGCCAGATCGGTGCACGGCAGGAGGCTGGCAGAATAGGCGGTATCGGTCCGTGCGGCAGGGAGATGTGCTGTGCGACTTGGATGAAGAACTTCGTGACGGTATCGACATCTGCTGCACGCTGTCAGAACGTGTCACTTAATCCGCAGAAACTCGCAGGCCAGTGCGCCAAATTGAAATGTTGTCTGAACTATGAGGTCAGCACTTATCTGGATGCCGCCTCCCATGTACCGGCAAAGGATATTCCACTGGAGACGGCGGATAAGACGTATTATCAGGTAAAATCAGACGTCATCACAGGTCTGGTATGCTATGCTCCCGACAAGAATATTAATTCCGTTGATTTGGTGACAATCACTAATAAGCGCGCCTTCGATGTGATTGAAATGAACCGTATGGGACAGAAGCCCGCTACGTTGTCGGAGGAAGGTCCTGGGGCAGAAAAACCGACTATAGTCGATTTGGCGGAGCAGGACAGCCTGACACGTTTTGACAAAGCAAAGAAAAACAGACACAAGAACAGGAATAGAAACCGCCATAATCGTGGCAATGACGATAACCATTCGTCAAGACAGGGCGGAGACTCACGCAAGGAACAACACGCATAGACGGAGTTAAAGAGATATGTCCAATGAAGTACATACTGATTCTTTGGCTGTCGTTGTGGTTTGTCTCATGTAACCAAAAGGAATATTTGTGCAGCACATATCGCCCGGTTCCAATAGAAGGATGGGAGACCAATGACACGCTGACGATACCTGTTGATACTGTTCGCCAGCATGGTGAATACGCTGTAGAGGTCGGCGTACGTTCCACTCGGATTTATCCGTATAAGTACCTTTATCTGTTAGTAGAAACCACACTGAAAAATCCCGATACGCTTATGGTGGATACGGTTATGTGTGAGATTACAGACGTGAAAGGCAATTTCCAGGGAAATGGTCTGTCTATTTACGGCAAGGTTTTTCCTGTAGCGGTCATGAATATGCGGAAAGGACAATACGGTGAAATAAAGCTACGCCATATCATGAGACGCAATCCTCTTCCCGGATTGTCGGATATCGGGATTGTTGTTACAGCCAGATGAATCGTTGTCTGGCGGAATTTGGGAGACGGTAATCGTTTTTTAGTCAATCGTTAATGTGCGTGAACCATCCGTATGTACGTGGATGCGGATATGCACAGTTTCTATTGGCAGGATGTCCTCCACGAGTTCAGGCCATTCAAGAAAGCAGACATTACCACTGTAAAAGTAGTCTTCATAGCCTAAGTCATAAATCTCACTCTCTTTCTTGATACGGTAGAAATCGAAGTGGTAAACATATTTGCCGTTTTGGGGAAGCGAGTATTCGTTGACGATGGCAAATGTGGGTGAATTGACGACATCGGTTACTCCCAGTTGCTGGCACACGGCTTTGATGAATGTGGTTTTTCCTGCGCCCATGTCGCCATAAAAGGCAAATATCTTCCTGTCGCCCATGTCATCGACAAATGTGCGTGCAGCCTGATTGATGTCATTGAGAGTTTGTATGTGAATTTCCATTGTGAGATTTTATTTGATTTTGCTTTCCAGTGTAATAAGCGGGATAATCATTTCTTCCATTGATATACCGCCGTGCTGGAATGTTCCTCTGTAGTATGTGACATAGTAATTGAAGTTGTTGGGGTAAGCGAAGAATTTGTCACCGCCGCATAGAATATAGGCGCTGCTGATGTTGGGAGAGGGCAGACCTACATTTTTCGGACTCTTGATTTCGTAAACCTCTTTAGGATTATAGTTCAGGTTTTTCCCGACTTTGTAGCGCAGATTGGTGTTTGTCTCTTTGTCTCCGACAACTTTTATCGGTTCTTCCACCCGGATACTGCCGTGGTCGGTCGTAATGATAACTTTATAGCCTGACTGCGCTATGGCCTCAAACAGATTTCTGATTGAGGAGTGGTGGAACCAGCTTTGTGTAATACTTCTGTATGCTGCTTCGTTACCTACGAGTTCATGCATCATCTGGCGCTCATTGCGTGCGTGGGAGATGATGTCTATGAAATTGATGACAAGGACATTCAGTGGACTGTTCATTAATCTGGAGAACTGTCCCAGGAGTTTGTCGGCACCGACCGAATCGTTTATTTTGTTGTATGTGTATGTCTCTTTCCTGCGATAGCGCTGCATCAACGTGCCGATGAGCTGGCCCTCTTTAAGGTTTTTACCTTCATCTTCGTCTTCATCTACCCACAGCTCAGGGAACATCTGCTGTATCTGTAAAGGCATAAGTCCTGCACAGATGGCGTTGCGGGCATATTGTGTTACGGTCGGGAGGATACTGTAGTAGAGTTCGTCGTTATAGCTGAATAGGTCACTAATTTCACTCGCTATGGTCTTCCACTGGTCGTAGCGCAGGTTGTCAATGATAATGAGAAAAACTTTCTCTCCGTTGTTCAACAGCGGAAATACGCGTTTGCTGAAGACGTCAGCGCTCAGGAGGGGCCTGTTGGTCTGGGAACCGTCTATCCAACTTTCGTAATTCTTGCGGATGTATTTTTCAAAGAGGTTGTTGGCTTCTTGTTTCTGCATCTTCAGCATCTCGCTCATCTCGCTGCCTACTTCTTCCAACTCCAGTTCCCAATATACCAGCCGTTTGTAAACGTCAATCCATTCTGCCCATGTCGGGGAGTCATTGATTTGCATGCCCAGCTTGGCAAATTCCTGCCGGTAGGATGTCTGGGTGACTTCGGAGAGGATTTCTTTCTTGTGTATGTTCTTTTTAAGTGACAGGAGTATCTGGTTAGGGTTGACCGGCTTGATGAGATAATCTGCTATTTTAGAGCCGATGGCCTGATTCATGATATTCTCTTCTTCGCTCTTTGTAACCATTACTACCGGCACTTCCGGCTGTATTTCTTTGATGCGCTGCAGCGTTTCCAGACCGCTGAGTCCCGGCATGTTCTCATCAAGGAGGATAAGGTCAAAACTTGTTTTTGAGCAGATGTCAATGGCATCTGTTCCGTTTGATGCCTTGATGATCTCGTATCCTTTTTTTTCTAAGAAATATATCTGGGCGCGCAGCATCTCGATTTCGTCATCCACCCATAGCAGCCTTCCGTAAAACCCTATTTTATCATCCATAAGCAAAGTCTTAATACCATTCACTTGAATCGTCTATTATCTCTATCTCGTCATCGTCAGTCTTTTCTGCCTCCTTAGGCTTGACTTCTTCAAATTCATCCCATATAAATTTGCCCGGGTCAATGTCCAGATCCAAGTCTTTGCGGACGTGGATGGGCACAAAGTGCTGGTTGTAGAATATCTGATATTCTTGCAGTGTATATCTCTCATTGACCAGTTTTAGGTTATGGTCTGAGATGATTACCGGGTCTGTATGCTTTAACATTGTCTTGCTGGCAGAGTCTTGGTAGAGTTCCATCGCATAGCGGTGCACTTCGTCAAAGTTTGCAAAGCCTTCGATGATGATTTGGTGTATGGTGTCGGCATGTGCAACGCTGACGTTGAAGTTGCGTATGGCGAATGTGGTAAAGTTGAATTTTGAGATGTTGTAGAGCAGTTTACCTTCTTCCACGGAGTCGGGCGAGAATGTCAGTATAAATGTGAAAGGTTCCAGCCTGTTATCATTGAGCGTGTCTGCTTTTGAAGCTTCGTCTCCGTTGTCAAACAGCATTTTCCGGCTCTCCCAGAAGTCCTTCATGTTATATTGGCCTCCGATGGGCTTTCTGCCCGACTTGATGCCTTCGAGTATTTTGGTAGCTATCTCGCCGATGGGGTCGTCTTTGTATCTTGATACGCTGTCTAAGCGTATCGTAAATGTCTGCATATTGCCATCGTGCAGGGCTGACATGGCTTCCAGGAAGATAAACTTGCTTCTGTTGGCTCCGTCCCTATACTCTGCGTCAGACTTTTCACAGTTTCGGTTGAGTGTCTCAAAGTCGTTTTTCCTGAAGGCTTCATACGCCTCTGCATACAGGGAGTCTTCTATCTGCTTGCCGTAGCGCGCCTTCGTGAAGAAGTTGGGATCCCGTATAATCTCTGTATATGAACTGTTGGGGAATGCGGCTAAAAGTTCGCTCCTGTATTTTTCCGCTTCGGCAGGCTCTCCCCATCGCATTTCCATCATGTACATTTTGTATAGCAGGTAGTCTTTGGGCTGGAAGTTGGGGAAGTCGTTATAGAGTCTGGTCAATGTCTTTTTTGCTATGGCATATTCTTCCAGGTCGTCCATTTCGTAGATGCCGGCATAATACAATGCTTCTTCAAGTTTTTTGTTGGATTCCTGGAGTTTTTCCGGCGTAAACGGCAACTGTGCCAGGTAATATTCTCTGCTCAGTTTGTTGTCAGGGTCGTTTTCGCTCTGTTTTTCTTTGCGTGCTTTCTTGCTCTGTTTTATGGAGTCTTTCCGTGCGTTCATCAACGAGTCTGCGCGTGCCTGTGCCTCTTTGCTGAGTGCCTCTGCTATGTTGGAAAAGCGCCAGTTGTCGGTGTTGGTGCGTTTCCCCCATTGTTTCCTGAACAGTTCTATGCCTTGGCTGACGCTTTGCTCTTCATAGAAGTACCACATGGCTTCATCGTCGCTGCTGATGGCAGTTACCTGCGGTGTCGGCTCAGTCGTGCCTCTGCCTCTGGTGTTGGCGCGCGCCTGGGCGATGGAGTCCCTGCGTTGCCTCTCGATTTCTTTCTGCCGTTTTTTCTCCAGCTCTATCATCCTGTCGATGGCTTCGTTACGGTCTTTCTCGCTCATGCGTGTCAGCGCCTGCAGACTGTCCTGCAGGAAGATTTCCTCTGAGTAGGGACCAAGTTTCCCCAGCATCTTTGCCTTGAAGTTGATTTCTTCGTAGCGCTCGTAGCCGTAGCGCACACCGCTGATGGCGGCCTTGTAGCAGTCGTGCGCCCTGAGAAATCGCTCCTGCTTGTAGTAGATGTCTCCCAGGGCAATGAGCAGCATGCTCTTGGCGTAGCTTGTACCTGAGGTCTTGTATCTGCCCGCCTCGTATGTCTGTATGGCTTTAGCGGTATCCGGTAGCGCCAACTGTATGTTGCCGATGGCATAGTATATTTGGTCAAGATAGTTCTTGTTGTTAGTCTTCCGTGCCATGGATTTCAGTCGCGAGAGCTTATGTTTGTTGCCGCCTTTCTCCAGAACTTCTGTCTGACTGATCTGTGCATTGAATTTCGTTTCATAGGGAGGATTCTGGCGCATACATTTGCTGAGGGCTTTGTAAGACTGCTTTTTCATGTCAAGCATCTTGTATATCTGTGCCAGCAGGAAGTAACCGCGTGCCCTCTCTTTGCCGCGCTTCATCTCTTTGACCTCTTTCTCTACGTAGGGCAGGGCTTCTTTCCAGTTCTTGCGATGCAGGTGGAGGTCGGCAAGTGCCATGTTGTAATAGCGACGGCTCTCTTTGGGCACACCCGACCTGCGCACTTTGTCGAGCAGGTCTTCGGCATCGTAATACCATTCCATCTCTACGTAGGAAAGGGCTTGCAGGGCCCGCGCTACTTCTCTTATCTCAGGTTGTGTCTTGTATATCCGTGCGGTGTAGGCAAATGTTGCGGCTGCATCGACAAAACTGCCTTTCTGAAGTTGTGCCATGCCCATGAGAATCCACGCGTTTTTCAGAAACGGATTGAACTCTGTCTGGTTTTTCATGGCTTTTTCCTTGGCTGTCAGTTTGTGGCCGCGCGGGAAAACCGGCTTTTTGTTGATGGAATACAGCTGTATGGCTTTTTCGCACTTGGTGATGGCGGTCTCAAAGTTCCCGCTGCCTATCGTCCGCGAATTCTCGTTGCCGACAATCAGCAGGGGCAACGGCTCCAGGTAGTTGTCTTTGTTGTTGTCACGTTTGGTCCTCATACCCTCAAGGTATGCCTGATGACCGTTGTAGTATGTGTTGTATTTGGCTTTGAAACCCTTCCAGAAACGCACGGAGGCAGTGTTTTTACTGGTATTGCATGAAGTCAATAGCAATAAAACACATGTGAATAACAGTAACCCGATGTTCCGTAGATTCCTATTCATTCCCTGCCGGTGTTATGCTTTAGAGGATTTTAATTTCTTATATTCCAAACGTGTAGAGAGTGTTTTTATTGTCTTGCACAGGGCATAAATCACAATCGAGACAAATACTATCGTCGCACCGCTCGGCACGTTAAACTGGTATGACAGATACAGCCCCAGCAGACTGTCTGCAATGGTAATCAGGATCGACAGTCCTATTGTCTGGCTGAATTTTCTTGCAAAGATGCCTGCGGTTATCTGCGGTATGGACAGCAGCGATATGGCCAGCACTATTCCCATTGACCGCAGGATGGCGACAACCGACAAGGCAATGATGACCGTCAGGCTGTTTTCCAGAAAATTTACCGGCACGCGTATGGAGCGTGCAAATTCCCGGTCAAAGGCTATGGCGGCAATCTGAGGCATGTATCTCAGGAAGAACACTGTGGTGATGAGTGTCAGCGTCGCCAGAAAAACGATGTCGGAAGTGGTCGACAGCAGGATGTTGCCGAATATGTAGTTGGGCAGGTCAGGCAGGAATGTGGGCGACATGAAGGCGCAGATTATTCCAAGGCTCATGCCGAAAGCCCATATCATGGCTATCGCTGCATCTTCTTTGACGGAGGGTGTGTGGCTGATTTTCTTTATGCCTGCTGCCGACAGCAGGGAGAACACGCTTGCACCCACTATGGGCGGTGCGGAGCACAGCGCGCAGAGTCCTACTCCGCCCAGCGAGGCATGTGCCAGTCCGCCGGCTATGAATACGAGTCGCCGTGTGACGATATACGTACCGATACATCCGCCCAGGATGCCGGCAAGTATGCTTACAATGAGCGCGTTGGTGAAAAAACTGTAATGCAATAGTTCTAACATGTTGATGTGCCTCTATTCGTTGAGTATTGTGAAGCCTGCGTGCAGGAGGTCTTTCCAGAAACGCGGATACGACTTGCTGACGACTTCGGGGTTGTTGATGCTCAGCCTCTCGTGTGAAAAGGCGCATGGAGCAAATGCCATGGCCATGCGGTGGTCCTCGTAGGTGTCAATCATGGGACTTGCCTCTGGCGTTTCCGTCTTTCCGTTCCAGATGAGCGTGTCTCCGTTTTTCTTCTGCAGGTTCACACCGAGTTTCCTGAGTTCCGTGACGAGGGCTTTTATGCGGTCGGTCTCCTTGATGCGGAGCGTCTGCAGTCCGGTGATATGAAAGGGTATTTTCAGCATGGCACATGTCACCACAATCGTCTGTGCCAGGTCGGGCTGGTTGCTCAGGTCGGCCTCGTAGGTCTCACATCGTGCTCCGCCTTTGCTGAGTCTGACGGCGTTGTCCCTGTATGTTGTCCTGACGCCCAGTGGCTCAAACAGACGGCTGACCTGACTGTCGCCTTGCAGGCTGTCATGGTGTAGGTGCGGCAGTTCGACACTGTGGTTACTGCCTGGGGCCAGGGCCACGATTTCATACCAGTAGGAGGCTGCGCTCCAGTCGCTCTCCACGGTGAAGGCGCCGCCCGTGTAGGTGGAGGGCTGTATGTTGATCGTCCTGTCATCCTCTTGGCTTATCTTCGCTCCAAACTGCTTCATCAGTTCCATGGTCAGCACGATGTAGCTTTGGGAGGTGATGTCGCCCTCGATGTGTATCTTCAGTCCGTTCTCCATATACGGGGCTATCATCATCAGCGCCGAGATATATTGCGAACTGACATTGCCCGGGAGGGTTGTTTCTCCGCCGGCAAGCCGCCGCCCGCTGATGCGCAACGGCGGAAAACCTTTTTCGCCCATATATTGTATGTCGGCACCGAGTCCCTGCAGTGTCTCTACCAATATACTTATGGGGCGGTGCTTCATCCTTTCCGTACCCGTCAGTATGGTGCGGTTGTCTGTCGAGGCGTAATATGCCGTCAGAAAGCGCATGGCTGTTCCCGCTGCATGGATGTCTGTAATCTCACTGCGGTTGTTCAGTGCCTTGAGCATCACTCGCGTGTCGTCACAGTCGGAGAGATTGTCCAACTGCATCTTGCTGCCTGACAACTGGTTCATTATCAGTACCCTGTTGCTGATGCTCTTTGACGAGGGCAGTTGTATGACGGTGTCAATATGGTCTGGTGCGCGTAGTGTGTAGTGCATGGATGGTCTTGCTTTTTGAAGTGGAGATAATATATAATCTACAAAGGTACATAAAAGTATGACAAAGCCGTGTAAAGAAAAGCAAAAAAGC
>CACXEH010000082.1 GCA_902766625.1 uncultured Bacteroidales bacterium
AAATAAATATACATTCGCACATGCCTGTTTCCACTTGGGAAGAGAACGTCATGCTTGTTGACGCAGATTGGCTGGACAAGTTTGTCTTTGAAGTTACCGTGAACTTTGAGCGGATGTTGGAGCGCGCTATGCCAAAAGTCGCACTAGACCGCTGGGTTGATTATCTGAGTTTGGATGGAGGTGTCCGCCCTGGAAACAATAAGATACAAGTCATATTATTGTATAATTCGGAAAACGAAACTCTGAAGAATTGCACGCCACAATCTTTGACAGAAGAACTGGATGGTAAGGCATTCAGAGACAATCTTGGCGAATTTGTTTTCTCGACTGTTCCTGTCGAATCAGCACTGGTTACAAAAGCAGAGTTATTCGTGCAAAGTATGATAGCACTTTACTCAGAGGATAGCATAAAACGCCTGATGCTTGTTCCGAACATGGAAGAATATGGTTCAATTGTTCGTGATAATCTCAAGGAGATTGATTGCAGAAAAAAAGAAATAACAGTTTTTGCCACGAATCCTCAGCAGGGACTTCGTTGTCCGCAAGAGATACTGACATATTCCATAATGGCGGCATTAGGCATTAGTGGTGATGAATTAAAAGATTAAAACAAAAGAAAGATATTACTGATTATAATCAAATTAACAATGGGAAAAGTATTAATAATAGGTGCAGGGGGTGTTGCAACTGTTGCAGCATTTAAGGTGGCAAAAAATAATGACGTCTTTGAAGATATTATGATAGCCAGCCGTACAAAATCAAAATGTGATGCTATAGTCAAGGCAATAGGAAACCCTAAAATAAAAACGGCAAAAGTAGATGCTGACAATATAGATGAGCTTGTTGCATTGTTTGACAGTTATAGACCTGATATTGTAATGAATCTTGCATTGCCTTATCAGGACCTGACAATTATGGAAGCATGTCTGAAGAGTGGCGTCAACTATCTTGACACGGCCAACTATGAACCGAGAGACGAAGCACACTTTGAGTACAGTTGGCAATGGGCATATAAGAAACGCTTTGAAGATGCAGGCCTAACAGCAATCCTCGGATGTGGTTTTGATCCAGGCGTGAGTGGTATATATACAGCTTATGCTGCAAAACACCATTTTGATGAGATTCACTATCTGGATATCGTAGACTGTAATGCGGGTAATCATCATAAGGCATTTGCAACAAACTTCAATCCGGAAATCAATATCAGGGAGATAACTCAAAAAGGTCTATATTACAAGGATGGCAAATGGATAGAAACAGAACCATTGTCAGTACACCAACCGATTACATATCCAAATATAGGTCCGCGCGAAAGCTATTTGATGCACCATGAAGAATTGGAGAGTCTGGTAAAAAATTATCCTACAATCAGACAGGCACGCTTTTGGATGACATTTGGCGAACAATATCTGAGGTATTTGGATGTAATTCAGAATATAGGTATGAGTCGTATTGATGAAATAGAGTACGAAGCGCCTATGGCTGACGCTCCAGATAAGAGTGTCAAAGTGAAGATAGTTCCATTGCAATTCCTTAAGGCCGTTTTGCCCAATCCGCAGGAACTTGGCTCTAACTATGAGGGTGAGACCAGTATAGGTTGCCGCATACGTGGTATTAAAGATGGTAAGGAAAGGACTTATTATGTATATAACAATTGTAGTCACCAAGAAGCCTATAAAGAGACAGGTATGCAAGGTGTAAGTTATACAACAGGTGTTCCTGCTATGATAGGTGCCCGTATGTTTATGCTTGGGTTATGGAAAAAACCGGGCGTATGGAACGTTGAGGAGTTTGATCCAGATCCCTTCATGACAGAATTAAATAAACAGGGCCTTCCGTGGCATGAGGTCTTTGACGGAGATTTGGAATTATAATATTAACCTAATAATAAAAAACACATTATCTAATGGCAAAGAAAGAGACTGTTGCTCCAGCTGAGGGTAACGAGAAATTGAAAGCGTTGCAGATGGCAATTGCTAAAATAGAGAAAGATTATGGTAAAGGCTCCATCATGAAACTCGGTGATGAGGAGGTTACTGCTGTCGATGTGATTCCAACAGGCAGTCTTGCATTGAATCTGGCTTTAGGCGTAGGAGGATATCCCCGTGGCAGAATTATTGAAATATATGGTCCGGAAAGTTCTGGTAAGACGACATTGGCCTTGCACGCCATTGCTGAGGCACAAAAATTAGGTGGAATAGCAGCTTTTATTGATGCGGAACATGCTTTTGACAGATTCTACGCGCAAGCTCTTGGCATTGATGTAGAGAATCTTTTGGTATCTCAACCAGACAATGGTGAACAAGCATTGGCAATCGTAGATCAGTTGATTCGTTCAGCAGCTGTTGATATTGTTGTTATTGACTCAGTCGCAGCTTTGACACCAAAGGCAGAGATTGAAGGCACAATGGGTGACAATAAAGTGGGGCTTCAAGCGCGTTTGATGAGTCAGGCATTGCGCAAATTGACATCCGAGATTAGTAAGACCAATACAACATGTATTTTTATAAATCAATTAAGGGAGAAGATAGGTATAATGTTTGGTAACCCAGAGACAACAACTGGTGGTAATGCATTAAAGTTTTATGCCAGTGTTCGCTTGGACATCCGTCGTGTTACAACTTTGAAGAAAGGTGAAGAATCCATCGGTAACCAAGTACGTGTAAAGGTCGTTAAAAATAAAGTAGCTCCACCTTTCCGCAGAGCTGAATTTGAAATCATGTTCGGCGAAGGTATTTCCAAGGCTGCAGAAATTACTGATTTGGCAACCAACTTAGATGTTATCCAAAAGAGCGGATCATGGTTTAGCTATGAGGGGAATAAGTTGGCGCAAGGTCGCGATGCTGTAAAGGTTTTGTTGAAGGATAATCCTGATTTGATGGCAGAATTGGAATCTAAGATAATGAACAAAATCAATCATGATACAGACGCAGTGGCTTCGGCAGTTTCTACAGTAGAGCCATCTGATGATTATGAATAAATAAATTAGTAATAGTTCAATAGTCCTTAGATTTGTTATAATGTCTAAGGACTATTCTATTTATAAGTTATGAATAAAAGCAGTTTAAAATGGTTGTTTTTGAGCGCATCGCTTCTTGTTACGGTGACATTTAGAGCCGAAACCATTAATGTGATTGAAAGTAATTTTCGTAATATACCAGATAAGCAACAGTTAGCTGTATATTGGTATTGGTTGGCTGGAAATATGTCAAAGGAAGGTGTTGTCAAAGATCTTCAAGCCATGAAGCGTGTCGGCATTAATCGTGTGCAGATAGGTATGATTGGAGAAGGACAAGGTGCACCGGAAGGTCCTGTAAAAGCATTTTCGGACGAATGGTGGGACATACTTCATCAAGCGATGAAAACTGCTGGAGACTTGGACATAGAGGTCGGTGTGTTTAATTGTCCGGGGTGGAGTCAAAGCGGCGGTCCGTGGGTTAAGCCTAATCAGGCCATGCGTTATTTGGCATACCATAATGACACTATAGCTGGTGGTAGTGTAGTGTCTTTGGATTTATCATTAAAAAATAAAGAGGCACAGCTGGTGAAGGTTTTGGCATATCCTGTTATATCGTCAAAGGCTAAATTTTCTGTCTTAGAAGATGTTCGGAATGCTAAAGAGATACATCTTCTTGGTGAAAACTCAGTCATTGTCAGAAGTCTGACAATAGTCCCCGCACATAAAAAAGGAAAGACAAAAGCTGCTTTATATGTTAAAGACGGAGTTGGATACAAGTTAATACGCAATTTTACCATTGATCGTAGTAATCCTGAATTACATGTTGGTTTTATGCCATATGCTCCAGTTGCGGCATCTTTGCCTGAGACAGAAGGTAAAGCGTTCAAATTGGTTTTGGATAAGCCGGGAATGATTCAGGATATCAAGCTAAGTGACATACCTGTGGTGGAGAGTTATGCAGAGAAGACGCTTGCTAAGATGTGGCAGACTCCTCATCCTATGTGGGATGCGTATATGTGGCGTAATCAGCCTGAATATTCTTCTGCTTTTGCAGTTGCACCCGAACAGGTTGTTGACTTGACAGACGAGCTTGATGCTAAAGACCATTTACATTGGAATGCTCCTAAAGGCAGATGGGTAGTTATGCAAACATATATGCTTCCTACGGGTACTACCAACGCTCCTGCACCGAGTGAGATTACAGGTTATGAGACTGACAAGATGAGTAAAAAGCACATAGAAGCTCATTTTGATAATTATATTGGTAAAATTTTACAAAAGATTCCCACTGAAGACCGCAAGACTTTTAAGATTGTTGTTGAAGACAGTTATGAGACTGGCGGACAGAATTGGACGGATGATATGATACCTGATTTTAAGGATTCTTACGGCTATGATCCAGTACCGTTCTTGCCTGTGTTTAGTGGTGTAGTCATTGGCAGTGAGGATAAATCTGACCGTTTCTTATGGGATATAAGGCGATTGATTGCTGACGAGGTTTCTTATAATTATGTCGGCGGCCTCCGTGAGGTGAGCAACAAACATGGTATGACTACATGGCTGGAGAACTATGGCCATTGGGGATTTCCTGGCGAGTTTTTGCAATACGGAAGTCAAAGTGATGAAATTGCAGGTGAATTCTGGAGTTTCGGTACATTGGGCGATATCGAGAATCGCATAGCGTCTTCATGTGGTCATATTTACGGGAAAAAGAAAATATGGGCAGAATCATTCACATGTGGTGGTCCGGACTTTACACAATATCCGGGACAGATGAAGCAGCGTGGTGACAGGTTTTTTGCCGAAGGTATTAATGCGACATTGTTGCACTTGTATATCCAACAGCCCAATGATGATGTTCCGGGTATTAATGCCTGGTTCGGCAATGAGTTTAATCGCAATAATACATGGTTTTCCCATATGGATGTGTTTGGGAAATACCTGAAACGATGCAATTATATTCTCCAACAGGGTCGTTATGTTGCAGATGTGGCTTACTTTATAGGAGAGGATGCTCCAAAGATGACGGGAACACGTACACCTGAGATTCCTAAAGGTTATTCTTATGACTATGTTAATGCAGATGTATTGTTAAAAGCCCGCGTTAATGATGGGTGTCTCTGTCTTGAAAGCGGTATGGAGTATTCCGTGCTGGTTCTTCCAATCCAAAAAACCATGCGTCCTGAGGTCTTGGCAAAATTGCGTGAGATGGTTAAGGACGGCCTGACGATTATCGGTCCTGCACCGGAATCTTCTCCAAGCCTAAAAGATTATCCGAAAGCCGATATCCAAGTGAAAGAAATGGCGGAGGAAATGTGGCAGACAATGACAAAACCCTATGCGGACAAGTTATTATACGGCAAAGGACGAATTTATAAAAATGCTTCTTTGGAGCAGGTGTTTACGGAGTTGAATGTCATTCCTGATTTTTCGACGGATGACTGCTTGTGTCCAATATTATTCTTACATCGGACTTTAGATGATGCGGAAGTGTATTTTGTATCTAATCAGTCTGATAGCTCTGTCTCGTTTAATGCTTCGTTTAGAGTCAAGAATATGCAACCTGAATTATGGAATCCTTTGGATGCTTCTGTCAGATTGCTACCTGAGTTTAGTTCTAAGGCGTCATGCACTCAACTTCCAATGGTTCTCGAACCTTTTGAAAGTGCTTTTGTCGTCTTCAGAAAACCTGCTGAGTTGCATGAAGGCGTGAATTATCCGCAGAAAGAAGTGCTTTTGAAAGTCAAGACACCATGGATGGTAACGTTCCAAGAGGGAAGGGGCGGGCCAACGGGTCCTATTACTTTTGAGTCTTTGACAGACTGGACAAGTAATGAGAATGTGTCAATTAAGTATTTCTCTGGTACTGCGGTATATAAGAATAGGGTTAAGCTTACTAAATTACCTGTGAAGCATGTGTATGTAGATTTGGGTAAGGTAATGGTGATGGCAAAATTGCGTATCAATGGTAAAGATGCTGGCGGCGTGTGGACACCGCCATACAGGTTAGATGTGTCTTCATTATTGAAAAAAGGCTATAATGACATCGAGGTCGAGGTCGTGAATTGCTGGCATAACAGACTGATAGGTGAAAAGTCTTTACCTGCTTCGGAACGTTTTACAAAACAATCTGTCACATATCTTAAGGCAGATACAGAACTACAGCCCTCTGGTTTGCTGGGTCCAGTGGAAATTGTTTCATTTGATTATAAATAAATTTATGCTCAGGTTGTTGGTAGTCTCGTGCATTTTGATGCTGGCTGTTATTACGAGTCAAGGAAAAGTTCCGTCTACGTTGCCGTTTAGTTCCATAAGGGTAAAAGGTGAATTACAGGAGCGGCTTGAGCGCAATTTTCAGCGTTTGGAGGAAGAGAAATACCAGCCCCATAAGGTTTTTTTATCCATGCAGCAGAGTGGCGACTGGCCCGGCGATACAGAAGGACGTACCATTTTGGGGCTTGTTATGGATGCACAAGCGTCTCATCGTTCACCTTTATACCTTGATGAGATTATGCATCGTCTGCCGGAGCATCTCAACGAATTTGGCTATATGGGACCTGTTTTCCATGATTGTCTACATGAACAGCAACTCTCTGGCAATGGGTGGCTGCTACGAGGTTTGTGTGAATACTATTTGTGGCGGAAAGACGAGAGAGTCTTGGATATGATAAAGAACATATCCGAGCAACTCTTTATATCAGGTAAAGATTATTATGGAGATTATCCTATTGATCCTATGGCTCGACAAACGGGGGTAGGTAAGGCTTCCGGCAATATCTCGCAACATATTGACAGATGGCAGTTATCCTCAGACATAGGTTGTGTGTTTATTGGTATGGATGGCCTAATCCAGGCTTATGCAATATTGTCGGATGATAAACTAAAGCCTGTGATTGAGAGTTTGATAAGCCGTTTTCTGCAAATTGATTTGTTGGGAATCAAAGCTCAGACACATGCTACCTTGACTGCTTGCCGCGGTTTGGTGCGTTATGCGGATATTACAGGAGATGAGAGATATATCCTGGAGGCTGAAAAACGCTTTCTCTTGTATGCGGAGAATGGTATGACCGAGAATTATGAAAATTATAATTGGTTCGGGCGATATGAAACGTGGACAGAACCTTGCGCCATTATTGATTCTTATATGCTTGCAGTTCAGTTGTGGCAACATACTCTTAAGTTTAAGTATTTGGAGCTTGCTGAGAAGATATATTACAATGCCATTTGCCATACGCAACGCTACAATGGCGGTTTTGGTTGTGACAACTGTCCCGGCATTACCCAAAATACCGATGATTTGGATATCCATATACCTGAAGCGCATTGGTGTTGTACGATGCGTGGTGGCGAGGGTCTTTCACGTGTGGCTGAGTATACAGCCTTTGTTGACGACAAACATATTTTTGTTCCCTTTTATCGCAATGCGGATTTCACATACAACAGTGGTAACAAAATGCTTTCTATTGAAGAAAGGACCGATTATCCTTTTGCTGAAACAGTGACTTTCAGTATTAAGCAGAATTCAATGGGTAAACTTGCACTGTGTTTGCCACATTATTCTTGGATGGAGTCGATATCCGTTAAAGTCAACAATAAGCTTTTAACCTGTCCAGAGCAAGATGGTTTTATCGTTTTAACGCGTCGTTTCCGTTCCCGGGATATCATTTCTGTTTCGTTTAAGATGAAAACGGGATGCGGTAAAACGATAAATCCATACAACACTTCTGTTGATGATCGCACTGCTTTTTACGGTCCTTTACAGTTATGTGTCAGAGATTCAACAAAGATAATTTTGCCATCGGATGCATGCATAGAGCGACGCAGCAATGGCAAGTTCTATTTGCGTGGTACACAAATACAATTCGGAACGATATATCACCTAATGACCCCTGAGGTATGGAAACCTAAGCATTCGGCGTGGCAGATGCTTTTTAAGGCTCACTGAATTTAAATTTAATAGCCGGCTGCACCTTCCACTTCGGGATTTTCAACACGTGTAAGTTTTATGGTTACGATACGCATGTTGGTTGTAATCAAGAAACGTCCTTGGTATGTCTCTTTCGTTTCGCCGATTTGTTTTTCGACTTGAAATTTAGAGATATAATTATACACATCGGGTATTCTTGAAGGTATCTTCCCGATATAGGGATTGCCCAGAATGGTATATGTGGCAGATTCCGCGAGGAGATAGTTGTTGACTTCCGACAATTTCTCGGAAGTGATTCGAGCAAGTCCGCTGGGGTTATGTTGCGATAGCATATTGAAGTATTCTGACACTACTTTACGGACAGAATCTTTTTCTGCGGGTGATACAATTAGCTTGTCAAGGTCCTCAATGACTTTTTTGGCCAAGTCCGCATATTTTCCGTCAGCATGGGTGCTGAGGTATTTTTGGTATGCTTCTTGTGTGTTTTCACTGCTGGCGTCCAACCATTTCAAAGAGTCTATCTTGTTCTTGCAGATATCGGTATAAGCACTCTTAGGGTATTTTATAAGGAAGTTCTTATATGCGGTGACAGTATCAGCATTTACGATTTCTTCCCAATTCTGTTTAGTGATTTTCAGGGCTTCCAGACGCTTTGATACTTCTTCGGTGAATCGTGACTCGGGATAGTTTGCTATGAATGTAGTGTAGTCCTTAATATTGTAATTCTCATTGAGGGCGAGGTAGTCTGATTTAATATTCTGCTCATATCGGAGATATTCATATAAGAAATAACCTCCTGTACAAAGCAAAATCACACTTACCAAGGCAATCCAAGGCCATTTTGAATGCTTCTTTCTCGGTTCGGGCATCTTCCCGTTCAAAGGCTTTCCGTCGGCGTTCTGTCGGATAACGGGAGAGGGTATGACTGGGGTGTTTGATATGTCACACGAACAGTTAGGGCATACCTTTGTATGTCTTAAAAGCGTCTTGCCGCAATCAGGGCATATAACAATATTGCCAGCAATGTTTACACCGCAGAAAGGACATGTCTGTGCCAGAGTTGAAGTTTCATGATTGCATTCCGGACATCTTATTATAGCCATGATGTAAGAGTATTAATGTTATTTTTTTTCTTTGTCAAGTATGGAACGGATGGCAGCATAGGCTTTAGGCCAGTCGGTGTTGATAGAGAATGGTGTGAGTTGCCCTTCACCGTTCTCTACATATGCGTTGACGATGTCGGTCTCTGTCTCATTAAAAAGCGGATTGGATCCGGAGGCATCGATAAATGACATTATGCGGTTTTTCTTCTCGCTCTTTGTAAGTTGGGTGTTGAGCAACGCCGATTTGAAGAAGGTAGAGAGAAATTCTGTCATGTAATATGCCTGATTGTCTAAAAATTCTTTGGTGACATCGCCTTCTCCCTCAAAACTTTTTTTCTTGATATATTGGAGTGTGGTGTACTTGAATTGTGCGATTTTTGCAACAAGCACGTTGCTGGTGGTGTCATTGATTACCTTTTTTGCATCGTCAAGTACAGTGTTGAAGATGTCTTGGGCTGAAACGTGACAGCCGACTCCGAGAAAAAATAATAATACGAGTAAGTGTTTCATTTCTATATCTAATAATTAGTTGTTCTTAATTAGTGTCAAGTTGTTTGTGATGCAAGATGGAAAATCCTCCGTGTAGTGTGATACTATGATGAGGGTTTTGTCAGGTTGCTTGCAGTATAGTTCTATGATTTCTTTTGCCTTGAGCCTGTTTGTGGCATCCATACCATGGAACGGCTCGTCCAGAATTAGTAATGCCGGATTTTTGACAAAGGCACGCACAAGCAGTATTAGTCTTTGTTCTCCATCGGAGAGATTTAGATAGTTTCTTCCGCGTAGAGACTCAATCTGGAATATTTTCAGCCATGTGTCAATCTTGGCTATATCTTCTTCTTGGGTTTTCCTGTAAAGTCCAATGGTATCATACAGCCCGCTGGCGATGATGTTTTCTACCGGCAAGGGTTTCCTGTATGAACGAAATATCTCCGGACTGACGAAACCTATATGTTTCTTGATATCCCAGATGCTTTCACCGCTTCCTCTGCGATGTCCGAAAAGTGTCACGTCGCACCTGTAGCTTTGTGGATTGTCAGCGCAGATAATGCTGAGCACTGTTGATTTTCCAGCACCATTTTTGCCTTGCAGAGACCATTTTTCTCCCTTCTTGACTTCCCAATCCAGATCTTTGAGAATTGTGCGCGTGCCATAGCTGATGGTGACTTTGTTGAGCTTCAGTATTGTCTCAGGCAATACTCTGTCTTTTTTGTCATGTGCCACGATATTTTGGAAGTCTGTTGCCATATCACGCCTTTGTGTGTCTGTGAGTTCCTGTTTCTCTTGGTCAGGGGCAGTAGGGCTGTTTAATGTCTTTTTCTCAATCAGGCCATTGCGCACATGTATGATATGGGTAAAGCCTTGCGTGTCTTTAGGCATTCTGCTTACGGTCAAGATGACTTGTATGGGAAGGTCATGGATGATCGCTTGTATGAAATCGGCAACTAATGTACGGTTTTCTTCGTCCAGTCCGATATATGGGTTTTCAATAATCAGCAGACGGGGATTCTTCAGGATGATTTGTGCTATCTGGAAACGCCTGAATTCTCCGCTTGAGAGCGAGATAATGTGCTTTTCCATCAAGTCATTGATATTGAATTTCTCTTCCATTATTTGAAGGATGTCGTGATGCTGTATGTTTGTTGTATCCAAAACATCCTTCACTTTGGGCAATCCTACGCCTTCTGACTCTAATTCTCCGAGCAGTCCTTGATTCCATCGCAATTGATATAAACTGCCGGCCTGACTGCTGTATTGGTCATGAAAAGTCAGGTACAGAATGTTGTCGCTGACTCTTTTAGACGTGTTGGGCCTGAAGTCATAATTGATTTTTCCTTGACTGAGAATGTATGACGACATGATGGTCTTGACCAAAAAAGTTTTGCCGCTACCGTTGTCTCCGCATATAATCCAATTCTCGCCGGAATACATCTTCAGTGAGATGGGCTCCGCAAACTGGTATGAGGACTTCGGCAGCACATTCTCAAGTTCAAATAATATATGGTCAGTTCCTGCTGTCATTTCTTGTTGGGATTAACGATTCTTGAGGTGTTTTGCGCCACAAATTCTTTCCAGTTTGAAGTAGACTTGATTCTTGTTATCGGCTTTTGCATCTCAATGTAGTGACAGTATGCTGCCGCCATGGCGTCGGTAGCGTCAAGGTATGGGAGCATGGCATCGCCGTTAAGGTTGAACATGCGTTGCAGCATGGTGGATACCTGCTCCTTGGACGCATTGCCTTGGCCAGTTATGGCCATTTTGATTTTTCGTGGCGCATATTCATAGACTTTGATGCCGGCACTGATGGCGGCAGCGATGGCAACACCTTGCGCCCGGCCCAATTTTAACATACTCTGTACGTTCTTGCCGAAAAAAGGGGCCTCTATAGCCATTTCATTAGGGTGAAAATTGTCTATAAGCATCTTCACGCGTTCGTAGATACGACCTAATTTTTCGTGCACATCCTTGCACTTCCTCATGTCGATGACGCCCATCGCCAATACGGATGCCTGCTTGTCCTTGAAAGACAGTACACCATAGCCCAACAGGTTGGTTCCCGGGTCTATTCCGATGATAATGTTTTCAGTCACTTTGACAGACATGGCGTACACTCTGTGTTTTATGAAACAAAATTACAAATATTCTTTCTTTTACAACCCGTTGAATGTATTAAATATCCTTAACGTATGTATACAGCATCCATAGGGTGATAATGCGCCGCATTGCCCCGATTGGTTTTCGGTTCCATGGGATGGAACGTACATTCCATCCCATGGAACTTATGTTCCAGCCTTTGGAACCGAGATTCCATCCCGTATAACGGAAGACATATCGTCGGAGAATTGGCGGCGTTATCGGGTCACTGATGCAAAGAAACAGGCAGAGAGGTCAAGACTTGCGGCAGTTTTTTAGAATATTTTCAATCTTCATACAAGCTAATCAGATTAAAATTTCTAACTTTGCTTGTAATAAGTTTAATCTCATAAATTGCAGCGATGAGAAATTTAATATTAACAGTAGTTTCATTTTTGTGCTTTGCGACGCTTTATGCAAAAGAGCCCCAAAGTGAAATATTGTTTGACAAAACCGTTCATAATTTTGGAAAGTTCACTGATGCCAACCCCGTTGTGACATGTAAATTCGTTTTTAAGAATGTCGGTGAGGCACCGCTGATTATCAATCAGGCCATTGCTTCATGCGGGTGTACGGTGCCGAGTTTCACGGAAAAACCTGTTATGCCAGGCGAGACAGGAGAGGTTACAGTGACATATAATGGTAAAGGACGTTATTTCGGACCTTTCCAAAAAATCGTAACGGTTACTTCCAACGCAGCGACTAAGCATGTACGTCTGTATATTAAGGGCGAAATGGAAAAAGCCAAGCAAGAACAGAAAGACAAATGAATAATAAAAACAATCATGTTGTAATTATGGCGGGTGGCATTGGCAGCCGTTTCTGGCCAATGAGCAGTGTTGATATGCCGAAACAGTTCCTGGATATTTTAGGCACGGGCCGCTCGCTTCTTCAGATGACGGTAGACCGCTTCGTAGGGGTGATATGCCCCATTGAGAATATTTGGATAGTTACTTCCGAAAAGTTTCTGACAATTGTGCAGCAACAACTTCCAGACGTACCCCGTCGCAACATATTGCTTGAGCCGTGCAGACGCAATACGGCTCCATGTATTGCATACGTCAGCTGGTCCATCAAGGCGCAAAACCCTAATGCAAATGTTGTTGTAGCGGCAAGTGATCATTTTATCGGTAACGTGGATAATTTTTGCAAGGCTATCAGTTCATGCCTGCAGTTTACCTCTGAGACGGATTCAATAGTTACATTAGGTATAAAACCCAGTTTCCCCTCTACCGGCTACGGCTATATCGAGGCAGACTTGAGCTATCCATCGGCGACAAATCCGAATATATTCAGGGTAGATTCTTTCAAAGAGAAGCCCGAATTGGAGGTAGCCAAACAATATATTAAGGAAAATTATTTCTTTTGGAATTCCGGTATCTTTATCTGGAATATCAATACTATAATAAGTGCGTTCCGGGTTTACCAGCCCGAGATGGCAAGTATCTTCGAGGAATTGGCGCCTTACCTTGGAACAGACAAGGAACAGGAAATGGTCAACGAGAAATTCCCTTTATGCGAAAACATATCTGTGGACTACGCTATCATGGAAAAAGCCGACGAGATATTTGTTTTTCCTGCCGACTTCGGCTGGAGCGACTTGGGCTCTTACAGTTCTTTGCTTGCTTTACTGCCACGCGACGACCACGGCAATGCGTGTGTAGGTAAAGATGTACGCCTTTTTGACTCCAATAATTGTATTGTCCATGCTACCGGTGAGAAGCAGGTAGTTGTCCAGGGCTTGGATGGCTATATTGTGGTAGAACATGATGGTGTGCTGCTGATATGCAAATTAGAAGAAGAGCAGCGCATAAAGTTGTTCCACGATTAAAGAATATTGGTATTTCTTCTCTTTGTTCTCAATGTACAGCAATGAATGTGGCTTGCATATTCATTATGGCTTTATAGCCTTCCGTGTTCAGGTGCAGACGGTCTTTCTTGACGTAGGATGAGAAGTTGTATTCGTTGAATGGAGCTTCTGTGAATTGGTCAAGGTAGGGTATGCCCCAACGCTTACAGCATGCTATCTGCGCCTCCACAAAGCGGTTTAGTCCGTGGCTTCCTTTATAATAAGGATTTGTGCCGACGTTAGGTTTGCGGAAACATTTTATTGATGTGAAGAAGAGAATCTTGGCTTTGGGACTTTTCTCGTAGATTTTTTTTATGCAATAGTTTATGCCACCGCATTGCGTTTGGAGTTTGGTTGTGTCATATCCGTCTGCAGCGGTATAGTCGTCGGGGGAACCTATCTGTTTGTTGGCTTTTGAGAAATCATTTGTTGATGCCCATAGCAGATAGATGTCATATTGCGGCTTGTCGGCAGCGCAGGCCAGATCTACTTCATGCTGTATGTTGTGGGCTTGTGTAAGATTGGAGAATCCCGCTCCGCCTTTGCCGTAGTTAGTAATCGTCAGGTTGAGTTTCTCCGCCCAATAATTTTTTGCGATATCAGACTCTTTGTATACACTGAAAGAACCGCCGAAGACGGCTATGGTCTTTCCGTAGTTCTCCGACCAGCTCATGTCTTTTTGCGCACAGACATGAAGTCCGGCTGATATGGCGGCAACAAATATGATTTGACGAAAAAGTAACATAATGTTTGTCTTTTTAATTATTTTCCTGACAATTCAATGACGACATACTCACTTTGGCTTCCGATACGGAACTTACCGCCCCATATGCCTATGCCACTGCTGACATAGATATGCGTGTTGCCCTTTCTGATGTAACCGTGTGAACACTCATAGATTTTGTCTGTTATGAGGTTGATGGGGAAGACTTGCCCTCTGTGTGTATGGCCTGATAGTAGGATGTCTGCTCCGGCTTTTTGCACGAGGTCAAGACGGTGTGGCTGATGGTCAAGTAGGATGACAGGATGTTTTTTCCCGATACTTGCGGTTAAATCGGCCAGCGTGTTCCTGCGACGGTTTGTAGCATCATCGCGTCCGACGACATAAAACGCATTGTCTATCAATACAGATTCATCGATAAGTGGTTTGATATGGCTGCGCTCCATGAAATTGACACTCTTGTCAGTGTGTGCGTAATAGTCGTGATTGCCCAAACAGCAATAGACGCCCATAGGAGCATCAAGATGGCGCAGCTGGCTTGCGAAATCGTCTCCAGCGACAGGGCGACTGGAGTGGTCAACGATATCGCCGCCGATGAGAATGATGTCGGGATGCTCTGCATTAATAAGCTCGACCCATTGTGCCAGTTCTTTGGCTCCGATGGTATAGCCCAGATGAAGGTCGCTGATGAAAACTATCCTGTATGTGCGGCTTAAAGGCTTGTCGATATTGATATTAAGGGGCACTCGTACTTTATGGTGATAGTTGATGTTGCCGTAAACTAGAATTCCGGTGACAGCAACTGCAATCAGAGCTACGCCCTTCCAGTTTGCCGCAAAGAGCGGACGAATGGCAGGGGCGCACAATCTTGCAATGTCAACGAGAATGAACGCTATTATCAAGTAAAGTAAAATGATTAGCCATGCCGTGCTGACCTTGTCAAGTACGGCACAGACTGTCATGGGCAAGTGGCTTTCTGCTAACAAACTGACGGGTAATAGCAGAAAAAGGATAACGTATATGGCGATAATGGCACACTTCCATAGTCTTGGCAGTGGCAGCATCGTCCATGTATGCCAACCGGTATAAGAAAAAACGGTGACGATTATTGCCAGAAGAATGATAAAACGCATGAGTCGATGTCATTTAAGGCATGGTCTTTGCGGTGTCGTTAAGCAGGCTTAACGAATTTGCGCGTACCGTTATTGTCGGAAATGAGATATATGCCGCAAGGCAGGCTCTGAAGATAGCTGGAATATTTTCTCTCCAGTTCAGTTCTGTCAAATTTGCGCAACATCTGACCTGTAATGCTGTAGATGCATACTTGACCTGTTTGTTGATATGTCTGGTGCTTGATGCCCGTGGGGTCAGTCTTCAACTGGATCCATTTGTTGGCGATTGTCTCTTTGTAATAGGCCTTGACACTGTATCCCTTAATCATATTGATGTCGCTTTCTTTGACGAAGAAACGATAGGTTATCTTCTGACCATCGTAGATGGATGTCGGCATATCGTAGACCTTCGTGGTGCCTGAAGCCGTGATTTCAAAGCGGAGTGTATCCTCAAAGTTGTTGCTTGAAGGGTTACAAACTGTCAGTTCAAATGTCTTTCCACCTGATTTGCCGTCTGAGGGTTCTTTGATGTTCTTCTCAAGATAGAGGTTGCAGTCCAGATTGTGGTAGTTAGGTAGAGTAAAAATGAATTTACCGTTTGACTGTACCGTTACGGGGACACAGTTAGGAGCGTTATCCCAAGCGCGTATCCAAGGACTTGTGGCGTTTTCGCGCGAGATGACCGCCATCTCGTATTGTCCGTTGGCAAGTGTTGTCGGCAGGTTGAACGTTCTTTTGATGTTTGTGTAGTAGCCTGCACCCAAAGAGAAATTACGTATTGTCGAAGAGTTGGCAACGAGGACACCGTCCTTGTAAAATCCGATGCTATATTGGTGTGAACTGCTCACGAAATTGGCGTTGTACATTCTGAAGCCGATATTCACCGTTCCTGTGGCAGTGACCGTTTTAGCGTATGGGTCAGAGTTCAGTATTATAGGGGAGTTTATCACCAGTGCATGAGGGTCATAATCCTTGTCGGTGAGGCCTTCTTCTGGGTAAAAATCGGTTATCATTGCCTGCTGGTGATGATAGCATACATTGTATACGCCTGGATTTGTTCCGCTGCTTTGGTTGATGATGCTGAGGTCAACATATTTATCTTGTGTGCTGCTGGCATGGCCGAAGTTGGCGTGATATTTCCCAGTGCTGTTGATGCCGTCCAAAACGAAGATATGCCCTGCAGATGTACCTGGGGCAGTGTGAGCGCCTCTGTAAAACACGGGATGTCCGTTTGTCAGTTCCTTATTAAGCATTTCTATCCATTCAGCAGTGGAGTAATAGCGGCGGTTGCGGTAGCGTGACTGTGGTGAGAAGTGCAGATAGTGCTGAAGGCCCCACAGCATGCTGGGAAAGTTTGAAGGGGAACTTGATGTGTCGTACTGCATCTTCATGGCTGCGCCAACCTGATAAATCAGACTCGCCACTGCCTCTTTGGATGCTGCGGTTGCATTTGAGGCATAGTAATTCAGTATATTGTCATAGTCAAATGTCCGTGTGGTGTAGTCAATGTCTACGGTGTTGCCTTTTGTAGTATATTCGACGTGTCCGAAGCCGTGGGCTGGTTTCTTGTAATAGTTCAGGATTTGCCCGACAGCGATGGCACCGCAACCCGCAGCTGGAGCAGCGTTATTGACCAAGGGACATTGATCGTTAAATGGTGACTTTTGGTGCCATGATGTTTTCAAGAGCTGGGAAACTGTCTGTGAGGCAGCTGTGCCACATGATAATAATACTGTTAAAGTGAAAAGTATAGTTTTCATAATTATATTATTGTTTTCTATGCAAAGTTAATGGATAATATGTTTATTGTTTTGACTGTTGTTTCATTTTTTTTTCTTAAATATTGAATACTTTTTTCTCGTATTTTCCCACTATCTGTCGGGATTATAACAGTAGCCAATGCGGATAGTCTACTCCTATTGCATACCTGTTGCCCAGCAGCATACCGATGAACATGCCCGGGTTGCTGCTGAAAGTGCCTACAAAAAGGTCTGAGCAGAGCAGAATTTCTATTGATGCGAACATTTTAACCAGTTGCTCTTGTCGTTCATCTTGCGTCATCTCTGCCAGTCGCCTCATGTCATAGCCCGTGTCTTTTTCGTCTGTCAATGTGTGGAAAGTTATCTCTGGATACATGTCTTTTAATTCATTGATAACATGCACGTTGTCGGTGTATATAAAAGTATTGCTTACATTTTTGATTGCCAATGCTTTCTCTATGTATTGGCGGGGCGGGATGAGGTCTGTCTCGTTTGCTTTGTCGCCCATGCGGATATGTATTCCGATGTAATTTTCGGGCATTTCCACCTTTGCCTTGAGGTTGTCGATTCTTTGACGGTATTGCGGATTAAAGCGGTATACCAGTGGAATGATGCGTTTCATCGCCTGATGGATGTCACCCTTTATGCCCAAAGCCGGGATGTCATATTCCGCAGTGGCGAAACGGTTGGTATGTGTGTACCAGAACACGTCATCCTCGGTGATGTCGTCCGAGAACATTTTGTACAGGTTAACCAGCTTATTCCGCCGACAGTTCTGCCGGGTGCTTATGAGCACAGATTCGCCTATCAGCCTCATCGTAAATTTGGGGCAGAATGGGCGGAACACATCTTCCCATCCCTTGGGCATGCCTGCATTGGCATCACGGGCATACATCACAAACTGGTAACCATATTGTGCGGCGTAGAGAACGCCCAACAGTACACCATTCAACTCGGAATAAAAACCATTGCCTGTTCCGAAGTGCCATATGAGTCGTCGCTTGAACTGTGTGTTGTACTGCTCATATTCCTCAAAGGTGAGTTCCTGTGCCTCTTTCTGACAACCTGTGTAATATAACATATTCTATCTCTTTTCCTGATAAGTGTATGTGCTAAAACCGGCGCTCCAGGTTCCGTTACTGGTTATTTCTGTAGTGCAGGTATATGCGCTGGGCTATTTCGGGCGTGTTTGTCGTGATATACTCTGCGTTGTCATTGTTGGCAATAATGCAGCGCTCCACGCCATCATATACGCAACAATTTACTCCGAGTCCTTTCTCATGGGCTTCTTCCATCCATTCAGGATGGTCCTTGAGCAGCCATCCTGCACCTAACGTAAGACCGGCGATGCCCGCCTTCTTCACTTCGTCAAAATCCACAATTCCGATGTCCTTATATTGCAGACTCTTACTTTTCTTTGCTACATGCTCGATGTAGTACACGGGGCACATTGGCATGATGGCAGCCAGATGTTTGCAAATGTTGTAGCCAAAACTTATGAAACACACTTTCTTTTCCAGTCCGTACTCTTTTATCATTTTCACTACATCCTCGACGACGGCTTTGTTTTTCTCCTCCGTTGTATGGCGCTTGATTTCTACCATCAGGTTCAGTTTTACGTCATCCGGTTTTATCATATCCAATAATTCGCTCAATAAGGGTACGGTCTCTCCGTTGCTTAGCCGTAGTTTTTTCACCTCTTCGCTTGTTGCGTTCTGCACAATGATGCCGTTCAGTTTGGCATCGTGGTTTATCACCAGTACGCCGTCTTGCGTGCGCCATACGTCTATCTCGCATGCCTTTATGCCCATGTCTATCGCCAACTGTATTGACTGTCTTGAATTTTGTGCCGAACCGGGTGCGTTGAACACACCACGGTGGGCTGATACGGGTGTTCCTTTCGGCATCTTTTCTGGCACACGCAACAGTGTCAGGCCCAGCCGCTGTCTCTTGTTGCCGCGCAGCAGCGTAACCATGTATTTCGCCTCCTGCATCTTGCGTGGGAGCTTTATGTGGGCCGTAGTGTCTGACTCCATTATCACTTTGGCTTCAAACATTCCCGTACGGCCTTCTGTTGCTTCAAACAGCAGCCTGTCACCTTTCTTCCAGCCGTGTGCATCAACGGGCATTGTTCCTCCCGGTTTCACGCACAGTCCGTTATATAATTCTACGTGGTCAACCAGTTGCGCAGCGCTACTTATCGGACTCATCATTGTCGCCAAAGCCACCGTCAAGCACAGGAAACTTTTTGTATATAAATTCCGTATCATATTAATAACAGTAATTTCTTATTGTACAAAAGTACAAAAACTTTTCCTAATCATTTTATTCGCCGCTGTTTTCACAGATATATTTTTCAGGTTATCTCATTACTTTGTTCATTCCATCGGCTGGAATTTACCTTCCCGCTTTTAGAACGTGCGTTCCAGCCGATGGAATTTAAGTTCTAAAAGCGGGAAGCAAATCGTTTACGGGAATAGAAGTATAGTGTTGTTCTGTCAAATCATTTGTTTTATGATGGGTAGAAAGAAATTTTTTTATATATTTGCATCTACAATGAACAAATTGTTCTCTATATTGGTTGTCCTGACGAGTCTGCTTGTCGTTACTCATGTTGTGGTGCCTCATCACCATCATCATGACAGGATATACCTGTTGCTGGAGGAAAGTCATGAGAATCATGACGGACATGCGGCCGATGAGAACAAATGTCATCATGGTGATGCTGTGGCAGAAGTGCTGGTGTGTGCCAGTTGCTTCGTTTCCTCTAATTGTGAGACGCTTATTCTGCAGCCCCTTGCAAGTTTTCCCTTCACAATACAGTCGTTTATTGCGTTGGTTGTCAAGACAGCTTCGCCTCTTGTATGCAGAGACATATTCCCCTTCCCGGGCCCTCCGCTCCTTTCGTGGGGTCTAAGGGCTCCTCCTGCTTTTGGATAAGAAAATAGCCGGTGTCAGAGATACGATGTCGGCGGAGACTAGTTTAAAATCTTTCTTATTATCTAAAAGCATTAACACATACCAATGAAATATATACAAAATGTTTACATCCTGGCTCTTGCAGCCATGATGATGACGGGTTGCAAGGACTCCGCCCTTAAACGAGAGGAGCACCATCATGAACATAATAACGGCATACAGATGACCGCCTATAACGGAGGGATGGAGTTGTTTGCTGAAATTACACCAATGGTGGTTGCCGAGGAAGTGACTCTGACAGCGCATTGCACACATTTGGATACCTTCAAACCCGTGACCGAAGGTCGTGCCGTTGCCACAATTGATGTAGCCGGGCATAAGACAGTGTTGAAAAAAGATACCCCCGACAGGTCGGGCGTATATCAATTTGTATTTACACCGCAGCAAGAGGGCAGCGTTACGGTAAGTTTGGAGATAAAGCATCAACGCGGCAGTGCACGCTTCCTGTTGGATAGTCTGAGTGTTTTTAAGGACAGGCATGACGCCCATGAAGATGCGGAGCATCGGGCAGTGCATCATGCCAACGCCGTTGCATTTCCCAAAGAGATGAGTTGGGAGTCCGATTTCTCCACGATGCCAGTCAGACGTACCGACATGGGTGGGATAATACATACGGTGGCGCAGATTCAGCCGTCGCAGGGTGACGAGATAACTGTCAGCGCCAAAGTGGGTGGCATGGCTACACTTGTTTCTAATACCCTTACTGAAGGTAGCTATATCGGTGCAGGACAGCCGATATGTCGCATAGACGCTTCGGCTACGGCAGACAACAACTTGCGGGTACAGTATGCGCAGGCTTCGGCGGAGTATAACCGTGCCAAGAGCGAGTATGAGAGACTTCAGAGTCTGGAGAGAGACCGGCTTGTGACCACTTCTCAGTTATCAGATGCTAAAGGAAAATATGAAAGTGCCGAAGCGATATACAACAACCTTCGAAAGAATTTCAGTTCGGGGTCGCAAAGTGTAACTGTACCCCGCGGAGGATTCATCAAAGAGATTTTATTTAAGAACGGTGAATTTGTCACTGCGGGGCAGTCATTACTGACCATAACACAAAACCGCTCATTGAGGCTCGTCGCTCATGTCCAGCCACGCTATTTTGACCAACTCAAGCATGTTATAGGCGCTAATATCAGGCTGCGCCACTCGGACAACGTCCATACTCTGGAGAGTCTTGGCGGCAGGATGGTGAGTTACAGCAGGCAGATCAGTGTGGATAATCCTCTTATAGCAGTGACTTTTGAGATAAACAATGTAGGCGCTTTCCTGCCGGGATCATTTGTGGAAATGTTTATCAAAACATCCTCGTCTGGCAATGTGATTGTCGTGCCTGCAGAGGCCGTGCTGGAGGATATGGGCAATTATTTTGTTTACGTCCAGATAACTCCGGAATTATTTGAGAAACGACAGGTAAATATCGGTGAAACCGATGGGAAAGATATAGAAATCACTGACGGACTGAAGGGGGACGAACGGATTGTTGCCCGTGGTTCCATACTTATAAAACTCCAGCAGTCTAATGGTGCAGTTGATCCGCACGCAGGGCACAACCATTAATAAAATCGAGTTATTATGATTGATAATATTATACGATATTCCTTGCGGCATCGGCTGACGGTTATTGTTGGCTTTTTGCTGGTTGTTTTCGGTGGCCTGTATTCATTTAATAAAATGGATATAGATGTTTTTCCAGACCTCACAGCCCCGACGGTTGTTATCCTAAGCGATTGTCACGGGATGTCGACGGAAGAGGTTGAGCGTCTGGTGACTTTTCCCATCGAGACGGCGGTCAATGGTGCCACGAATGTGCGCAGGGTGCGCTCGTCGTCGTCTTATGGTATATCCTTTGTCTGGGTAGAGTTTGACTGGGGAACGGAAATCTCAAGAGCCCGTCAGGTTGTCAGTGAGAAAATGGTGTCGCTCAGCAATAGTCTTCCACAAGGCATCACGCCACAACTTGCACCACAAAGCAGCATCATGGGTGAGATTCTTTATGTCGGGTTGCAGGTAAAGGGCGACAGTACAGCAGTTGAAGGCACGTCTATGATGGAGCTCCGTAGTTTGGCTGATTGGATTATTAAGCCAGCCATTCTTGCCACGGGCGGCGTGTCGCAAGTGACCATCATAGGCGGTGATTATAAACAATATCAAGTGCTTGCCGACCCTCAGTTGATGGAAGCCTATCAGGTATCGATGGATGAACTTTACGGAGCTGTCAGCAACATGTGTGTGAACACAGAAGGTAATGTTATTCGTGATTACAGTAACGAGTATGCCTTGCGTGGCATGGGACGTACCACCGATTTAGACCAAATGGCGTTGACATTGGTGAAAATAACAGATGAAGGCCGTCCTGTAGCTATTGGTGATGTTGCTGAAGTTACCGTTGGCAGTTCTGTCAAGATGGGTAACGGATCGATGAACGGCAAACCGGCCGTAATCCTCTCTATCTCCAAACAACCCAACGTTAACACCCTTGAGGTGACGGAAAACATAGAAACCAACTTGGAAAACATCCGTCATACCCTTCCGGCGGATGTGGAGATGAACACCAGTGTGTTTCGTCAGGCTGATTTCATAGAAGCATCTGTCAATAATGTGAGTGAAGCCTTGATAGAGGGAGCCATTTTCGTAATCCTCATTTTGTTTTTGTTCTTGGGTTCATTTCGTACGACGCTTATATCCGTCACTGCCATCCCGTTATCTCTTTTGGGAACATTTGTTGTACTTAAATTGCTGGGCATGGACATCAACACGATGACCCTCGGAGGTATGTGTATTGCGATTGGCAGTTTGGTGGACGATGCTATCATAGATGTGGAGAATGTGTACAAGCGTCTCAAGCAGAATCACCGTTTGGAACCGTCATTGCGGAAACCTGTGTTTGATGTTGTTTTTGAGGCTTCAAAAGAAATACGTACATCTATTCTTAACGCCACATTTATTGTTATTGTGGCATTCTTGCCGATGTTTTTCCTCAGCGGTATGGAAGGACGTATGCTCAAGCCACTGGGCATAACCTACATCATCGCATTGTTCATGTCGCTCATTGTCGCAATGACCGTCACGCCGCTGTTTTGTAAAGAAATGCTCTCCGGAGAGGCTTATCTCGCCAAACAGGACAAGGATAGTCGTGTCACTACCGTCATCCAAAATTGGTATTCCAATGCTTTTGCCTGGGTGTTGGAGCATAGCCGTCTCGTTCTCAGGGGTACGGGTATACTCTTGATTCTTGCCCTTGTGACCTTCTTTACGTTCGGCTCAAGTTTTTTGCCTGATTTCAACGAAGGCTCGTTGACTATCACCGCCGTATGCAAACCCGGTGTTTCGCTCAATGAAAGCGACCATCTGGGTAATATCATTGAGCGACAGTTGCATATGGTTCCCGAGGTTACAAGCACTACGCGTCGTACAGGACGCGGAGAACTCGATGAACATTCACAATCTACCAATTCGTCAGAAATAGATGTCAACTTCATGAAAGGCAAACGCTCGAAGGCAGAAATCATGGATGATGTGCGCAGCCGGTTGCGCAAAGTTCCGGGCGTTGTTTGTATTGTCGGCCAGCCGTTGGGACATCGTATTGACCATATTCTTTCCGGTACACAAGCTAATATCGCCATCAAACTCTTTGGTACCGATCTGAATGAGATGCTGTCTATCTGCAATCGTATCAAGTCTGTCATCTCTGATATACCGGGACTTGTTGATGTCAATATAGATCAAGTTACAGAGTCGCCCCAGCTTCTTATCCGTCCTAATCGCATGGCTTTGGCGCAATACGGCATTACGATGGAACGCTTTAATCAATTTGTCACGATGGGTTTCAGTGGTGAGAAAATCGGAGAAGTCTTTGAAGGGCAGCGTTCGTATGACTTGGTATTAAGATTCAATCCTGAATACACCAGCAGTATCGATGGCATCCGCAAGTCTTTGATTGATACAGAGCGCGGCGCTAAGGTACCGTTGGAGGAAGTCGCTGACATCGTGTCGTCTGCCGGTCCAAACAAAGTGACCCGCGAGAACGTGCGTCGCAAACTGGTTATTGCTGCTAATGTGTCGGGCAGGGATGTGGGCAGTGTCGTAAATGATATTCAGAAAGCCGTTAACGGAAATATTACTTTACCAGAAGGTTATAATATAAGCTATGGCGGCCAATTTGAAAGTGCCCAAAAAGCCTCGCGCACATTATTTCTGGCAACGCTTATAGCTCTGATTGTCATATATCTCATGCTATACGCTGAGTTCAGAAGTTTCTCGCTGTCGGGTATTGTGATGATTGGCTTGCCGCTGGCTTTGATAGGCGGAGTCTTGGCTATCGGCATCTCGTCACGTATTGTCAGTATCCCGAGTATCATAGGATTTATAACACTTTTTGGTATAGCTACCCGTAATGGTATCTTGTTGATATCCAGATTTCAGCATCTTTCTATGGAGCAAAAGGACAGGTCCCTCAGGGATATCATTGCCGAAGGGGCTGCCGATCGTCTCAATCCCATTTTGATGACTACGCTGACGTCAGCTCTTGCCCTTATCCCGCTGGTTTTCAATAGTGACAAGACGGGCAATGAGATACAAAGCCCCATGGCTATAGTCGTCCTGGGCGGTTTAGTGACATCTATGCTTCTCAATATTTTTGTTATGCCGTTAGTATATGAGTGGTATGCAAAACGCCAAAAACAGAAACAAGTACAGACACAATGAAAAAATTAAATATAAAATCGTTACTATTTTTATTGCTCATCTGTGCCGCTGATTGCGCGGCAAATGACTTCAGGGCTATACTTCAGAGTGTGGAGCGCAATAATGTCAGGCTGCAGGCTGCCAGACGTGTGGCCGATGCCGTCAAACTTGAGGCAAAGACAGAGAACACACTGCCTGCGCCAGAGGTTGAGGCTGGTTATCTTTGGGGCAACAAGGGCATAGGGCATCGTGTAGACCTTGGTGTCTCACAGTCTTTTGAGTTTCCTTCTGTATATTTGCGTAGGGCTAAACTGATTAAACAACGCATGGATAACGCCGACCTGAGTTACCTCAATGAACGTCAGCAGGTGTTACTTAAAGCGAAGCTCTTATGTATTCAGATAGTCAGCTATAATGCCCTGAGCCGTCATTTCAGGAAAGATTTGGAACAGGCCGAGAGTGTTGCGGCATCAGTCGAGAAACAATTTGAGAAGGGTGAGGCAACAGCGATAGAATATCATAAGGCCAAACAAAACGCTATTGTTTTTGTTAACGAGCTCAATCAACTCAAAAGCCTTAAAGAATCTATGTTGGCAGAACTCGTCCGGCTTAACGGCGGCACTCCTGTGACGTTGCACGATTCAGTGCTGACGCATACCTTTTTGCCCAAGAACTTTGAAACATGGTTAAATACACAGGTCGATTCCCATCCTCTCTACCAGATGGCTGCAGGACAGCTTAAGGAAAAAGAAAATACCCTGAAAGTTACCAAAAGTCAGTGTCTGCCTAATCTTCGTGTCGGTTATGCCAGCGAGAAGGAGCGCGTAGATCATTATCAAGGTGTCAAGATAGGTATTTCTCTACCAGTTTGGAATATGGGCCGCCATATCAAGGCGCATAAAAAACAGGTTGAGGCGGCACAACTGCAACTGAAAGATACCAAAGAGGAAATCTATACCCATCTGCGTAGTCTGTATCAGGAGGCTGTCGTGTTGCAGGATGCGGTAATTAAATATCAGAAGACATTTCATGACTACAACAATTCAGCGCTTCTAAAAAAATCGCTTGAACACGGACAGATAAACATCATCACATACCTTCAGGAAATCCAGTGGGGACATGAGATACGTGAGAAACAATTGGAAACGGAGTGTGAACTTGAGTTGAAAATCGCAGAATTGACGGCGTCGGAATTATAATATATATATGGATATGTGTGAATTTTGCAGCCGTTATGTTTTATGTTCCGTAGGATAGAATCTAAATTCCAAAGG
>CACXEH010000083.1 GCA_902766625.1 uncultured Bacteroidales bacterium
CCATACGGAGAGCATTAGAACCATCTTCTTTGAATAAAGGAAAGAGGTCAATGTATTTAACCGCATAGGTCTTGGCTAAACGTTGCAAATCAGCATTCAACTTAGGAATCAGGTCTGTCTTGCCTTTCAAACGGCCATATACACCAGTACTTTCATTTATCGGCAACATGCTCTGTAAATAGACTTCAGTCTGAGGTGACTGGCGGCGTATCTTCGCTACAACCTTCTCTATATTGCCTATGATACTGTCTTTGGTAGCATTGTGGGACACATCATTGACGCCTATCATTAGATAAATGCGTTTGGGATGGCCGGTTACAATATCATCCAACCTGTCATAAATGCCCAATGCTTCATCGCCGATAATGCCACGGTTGACAACGTTTTTCGTCTTCAAACGCTTGCTCCAGTCACCGCCCCCCTCTGTCAGACTGTTGCCTAACATAACGATATCCTCATCAGTAATTTCAGGTTCGTTATAGAATGCCTTGATGCGCTTGTAATAGTAATCGTGATAAATACGAGGGTTGTCTTTGATGCTGGAAGCAACGATATTGGCAATAACAGAACGCAAACGGACAACGCCATGACCATCTTCAGGATGAACGGAATTAATAAGCAGTATTAATCCCAAATCGGCCTCCGGATCAACAACGACCGTTGTACCTGTATAACCTGTGTGTCCGAACGTCTTGTCACTGAACAAATCTCCATTACATGACGAGTATGCTGAATGCAAATCCCAACCCAAAGAGCGGCCAAAACGCTCGTAGCCATAAGGGATTGTCGTCATTGCCTTAACCGTCTGTGGAGACAATATGCGGACACCATTCCACTCTCCGCCATTTAGCAACATAGCAATATAAATCCCTAAATCCTCAGCACAGGTAAACAAACCTGCGTTACCGGAAATGCCGTCATTCATCACACGAGCTAAGGGGTCGTGCACTTTACCACGCAATACACTGCCGTCTTTTTGCTTCTCAGTAGGCGCTATGATGGGCAGCAGACTGTCTGCGGGTTGGTAACACGTGTGATACATACCCAACGGCTCAAATATATTCTTGCGGGCATACTCTTTCAGTGTCTGTCCCGTAATGTTCTGTATGATATTTTGCAGTGTGATAAAATTCAAGCAGCTATATCGCATGCGTATTTCCGGACAAGTGTCTCTGCGACATGTGGAAATGTGTTCCATCATACCTTTAGGATTGGGAGAACCATATTTTTTCACCATATCCGGCACATAAGCATATGCAGGCAAACCTGACGTATGGGTAAGCAAATGAATAATCCTTATTGTCTCCTCATTGCGCGTACCTTGTTTCCAATTTTTAAACTCCGGTATATAGCGATTAACGGGATCTAATAAACGAAAACTCCCCTGCTCCAATAATTTCATTGCACATGTAGCTGTACCTACAGGTTTGGAACATGACGCCATATCAAAGATTGTCTCTGTGGTCATTTTTTCCACATTCGGATATACGCTACGGTTACCATAGGCTTTCAGATAAGCCATCTTGCCGTGACGCACTATCGCCAACACTGCGCCCGGGATATTCTTATCGGCAATTTCCCTATTCAATGCACTGTCAGCGTAAGCCAACTGACGACTGTCTAACCCCACCTGCTCCGGCAGGACGATGGGAAGGTGCTGTGCTGAAGAAATCAAGACACATGCACAAAATAAAAAGAAGACAATTGATTTCATATATGTCTATTTGTTTTGCTTGTTGTAGGCATCTATCGCCTTTTTGGCAGAACCATATCTGAGTAATAACTCCTGGGCATGCTCATAAGGTATATTTAATTCGTCAACCAACATACGAGTACCTCTGTCGACGAGTTTCTTGTTCGTCAGTTGCATATTAACCATTTTATTACCCTTAACACGCCCTAATTTTATCATCAATGCCGTAGAAATCATGTTTAGCACCATTTTCTGTGCCGTGCCACTTTTCATACGCGAACTGCCTGTGACATATTCAGGTCCAACGATTGTCACCATCGGCACTTCACATACTTCCGTGATGGGTGCACCGGGATTGCTTGTAATGCATCCAGTCAGGATGCCATTCTCGCGGGCATGTTGTAAAGCACCTATAACGTAAGGTGTCGTTCCAGAAGCTGCAATGCCTATAACGGCATCATTCTGACTGATTTTTTTTCCTAACAGTTCGTTCCATCCTGCCTCATAGTCATCCTCTGCTTTTTCAACAGGATTACGCAAGGCTGTATCGCCACCGGCTATGAGACCAATAATAACTGTCGGAGGCATCCCAAATGTTGGAGGAATCTCTGATGCGTCCAAGACACCAAGCCGGCCGCTCGTACCTGCTCCGAGATAAAACAGGCGTCCGCCCTTGGCTATGCGAGGTAAGGCCTTGTCGACAAATTCCGTGATGGAAGGCAATATATCCTGAACGGCATCGGCTATTTTATGGTCTTCTGTGTTTATTTCTTCCAGTATATCCGCTACTGTCTTTTTTTCTAAGTCATTATATAGCGATGGTTTTTCCGTTATCTTCTCAAAAGCCATATTACCTATTCAATTATAGTTTTACGTATATTTTCTTTTTGTATAGAACATATGCCACAATCCATGTCAGGAACAAGATGACTATTGAGTACATCAATGAACTCAATTTGGTTGTACCAAACACTGGGTTCAATAAGAAATGACATATCGCGCCATGAATGTTATACAAATTGCCGTCTTCTTTGGGAATAGGTAGTTTCCATGCGGAGAAGCCTATGGCATAAATATCGGAAAGTACGAAACAGAACAGCGGATTCATACCTATTGCATTAAAGAAAGTGCTCCATTTCTTAATGCCTTTTACATCCAGCACATATGTTAGTAATGCCAGCATCGCACTGCCTGCGCCACATGTCATTAACACAAAAGTCGGCGACCACACACGTTTGTTCAACGGGCAGCCATATTGCAGCAAGAAGGCTAATATCATCGCCACCGTACCAAACAAAAAGAGTTTTTCCATTTTCTCGTGTATGTCAATCGGACGGAGCAGCACTTTGCCTATCTGATAACCAATAAGCACATGGGCAATACCTGGGAGGCTACTCAGGAATCCCTCAGGATCAAAGTTAAAGGCATTGTCAGGACTGTAACGATACATGTGGTTGCCTAAGATACTGGAGTCAACCTTGGACAGTATGTTTTCAGCCGTTTGGTCAAAGCCGTGCCCAAGTAACAACACTAACGTATAACCAATAAGAATAACCAATATAATCGGATTGACCCATTTCGGTTTTACTGACAGTGCAATGAGTGCCGCAAAGAAATAGCACACAGCTAAGCGCGCCAAGACACCCGTCAAGCGCATCCCGTCAAAGTGAATGTGACCACGACAGGTTTGGGCAAACAGGATAATGAGTATGCCTACAACATATATACCTATACCACGTCTCAATATTTTCCAAAATGATGTTGACGTTAGTTTGAAATCATACTTTTTCAGACTGAAGCACATGGACACGCCCATGATGAACATAAAGAACGGAAAGATGAAGTCTGTGGGTGTTACGCCGTTCCATTCCGCATGGTCAAGCGGATAATACATACGCGACCACGAACCCGGATTATTGACTATTATCATCGCAGCGATGGTGATGCCGCGAAGTATATCCAGCGACAGCAAACGTGATGAATTCTTTTCAACTATTGTTTCCATATTATAGGTGTTTCTATTTCTTTGTTAATATCTCCAGAACGTTTTTCATGACCTCGTCACGCGAAGCGGATTCTTTCAGACTTTCAAACGGGAAGCCCAAAATACATGTGCGATAGTCAGAGCCTTTATAAGCAACTCCGGCACTGATATTGTTCTCCGGATAGCGGTAAATAGTGTAGGCGTTTTCACCGTCTGGTACAATTCCGTCAGGTGATTCCACAACATACGATTTATCATTGAGTTCGTTGTAATATCCATATACGGAGTTACATGTTGACAGGACAGACCTCACAGCCATTACCTGACCGGTTATAGCTGCACGCCCTTCACGGAAGTTATACTTTAATACTTTTTTTGCAAATTCTTTATCCGTTTCCTGTGCCTGACCTGCTTCGGGATTATCCCAGAGGTCACTTGCCACATAAGCACCCGAAGTGAAGAAAGCGCCGCCGTTCTTGCAGAATGATGTTATCTGCTTTTGCATCGGTGTTGTAAATGTCTTGAACTGCAATGGCTTTATACCACCACGTCCTGTCTTAGTTTGCTTTTGCTTACCCAATATCCAATCCACAAGTTTATAGTCTGTCAAAACAACAGAACTGTCTTCTATCGTCTCATTGCTGGTTGAAGTGAACGACCAGCCCTGTTTCAGCATGGAGGCACCATGTACAGCAGGATAGTCGAATGTATTGCCCGCAATGACTTCCTTCTCGTGATCCGCACGACTGCCGCCGAAACCGGGCGAATCGTCAGTCGTCCATTTCATGTCACGGCGAAATTCTTTTTGGGAACCGGTATAGTTCGTTTCTCGGATGTAAGGCACACCGTGATCCACCTCGTCCAAAAAGCCCGCCAGCGTCTTGTCTGCGGGAGGATCGGCCTTGAAGTCCGCCGGACCGCATATACGGTCAAAGCCACTGACGATTAAAGCTGTTCCTTTGTTTTGTGATGATTTACCGACAGAGAGTATCTCGCTCGGAAAGCTTTCGCCACCTTTGTTTACCGCTGTGACCTTAAAACTGCAGACAACATCACTGGGTATAGCACAAGTAAATGTCGTTCCCTTTTTCACCAATGTACCATTATCAAAGTCGCTGTCACCTATCTGGCGGTATACAATATATTTGTCTGGTGTGGCAGTTGCCTCCAAACTATCCTCAACGGGTTGCCATGAGAGTGTGACCTGCCCGTCTTCTTCAAATTTTGTTGACAAGTGATCGGGAGCAAGTGGTTGGACACAGTACTTAATGCCATATTGCGAACAAATGAATTTAAGCATTCCTTTATAGATGGCTCTGCTGGCTGAGAAGCGGAAGCGCGGATCGAGTCCATAGCGCATGTCGGTGAAGTTCTGGTGTGACAGCAATTCCAGCAAGGCTGCCGGTACTCTGGGCCAGACGGCTTCACTGTAAGGCTTATTCCATATTCCGCGGTTTCTCCACATCGGTTCATAGCTTGCCTTTATGTCATCTACGATTTGGTCTTGAATGTCTTTGCACAGATATTTCGCCAATTCCCGCGATGCGCCGTTGGCATATATACCATTGTAGTATTCTTTCTCATAGTCGCATATCAGCAATGTACCCACGATAGTGTCTACTTTGAATGTGCCGGCGTCAGTGTGAAACGCAAACGACAGGTCCACGGGTATGTTCAAGCCCTTCTCGTCCGGATTGGCTTTACTGCCACCTGCAAGCCAGTTTACCCAGAAACCGCGACTCTGATAGTCATCTTTGTAGTCATCCAGTCCTCCGTTGCGCGAGTATATACTGTCAGGCACACCTGCCCATTGCATCCAGTAGCGCGCTCCTTCTTTGTATTTGGGATATCCGCTCAGTTGGTAAGGATGCGTAATTGTGTCATTCATCACGGCACGTGCCACATTGCCCTGCCCGCCGCCTATCTTTACGGCATCGGCTGTAATTAGTTTGCCCGATTTGGAAGAAAGGTTGGACAGTTCTATTTTGTTGTCCTGATTTTTACCTTTGCCAAAACGGTAGGCACCAAGGTATATCCATGTTCCTCCGCCCATGGTCTGATTGACTTTTATTGTGGTCTGCTGGCCTTTATGGAAAATGGTATACTGCGCATCTTCGGCACTTTCTGGCAACGATTTGTATGACACATACACGCCATATTCGCCTTCTTCAGGAAAGTCAGGCAACCACTGCGCCCTGCTTTCATGCTTTTTCTTTACGGTCTTGATAACTCTGTAGGTACCGTCTTTGAATGGATTTTCCAAATCCTTATATATAGGATGCAGGTTGGCAAAGCCCTCGCCCTCGCCTTTGGTCCATGTCTCTTTGTCGTTTTGTTCCGCATAGGTACATCCCTCTGAAGATTTGTCGTTGTCCACAATCAGTTCGTGTTTGTTTACGTCGCGCTCTCGCGGCATTAGGACTGAGGCACCGGCGTTCTCCAGCATCGGAACGAGAAACGGTAGCACGTAGCTTTCGGTATAGATGTCTTCCACTGTCTGGAAGATTCTTGCTCTCTGCCACATCCAGCGGTCTTCTTTTTGGTTGAAGTATCTGCCGTGACTTGCCCAAAGTGCTATATGTTTGTTCGCCAATCCCAGTGTCGGATGATATGGCTTTGAGTCGTTATATATTAAAGGTACTTTCACCTTATGGGCAAATCTGCCCAGCGAGTCCGGAGTTTCTGCTACATGTGCATAGGCACCGCTTGCCAACAGCACAAGTACCAACATTAATGACTTCTTCATTCTGTTTATGTTTTATTTTATCGGTTTTAACAACGCTATTTCTCCACTTGTTTCTGTCATCAGCACACCACGTTTACCGAGAGGAACTACCGTATTGATAAAGCTGTTGCCAACTTTATGTTCCCAGAGCAGTTTGCCTGTTTTACCTTCAATGGCTATCACCAGTCCGTCTTTGGTACTGCTGTACACGATACCGTCTTTTTCGCGCAACATCGTTGTGGCATGTTCGTAACCGAAGCCCGCATTGCAGCCCCACACCTCTACAGGCCTTTCGGGGTTGGCCTCATAACAGAGGATGGAGTCCTGCATTGTTTTGGCATACAGACGTTTTTTGTCTTTGGACATTCCCAGGCTCTCACGCACTTTGCTGGCGCGGTTTTTCCATTGTTTTGTCCGCCACAATTCCTTGCCGGTCTTTAAGTCTATGGCTGTCATGGCTCTCTCTGGGTCAACCACATATACTGCTTTCCCGTCACTGACAGGCCATACTCCTGCGGCTGAATAGTGCATACTTCCTTTGCGGTGTATCCATTTCCACACGAGTTCACCTGTCTTTTGGTTAAGGGCATATACGGTGTTGTCCCATGCGCCGAAGATGACCTTGCCGTCTGTCACCAAAGGCAGCGTGACGACATAGCCCTCCACACCGTTAAAGGTCCACACTTCCTTGCCGGTCCGTGCGTCCAGCGCACGCATTTTGTGGTCGCTGCCTGCTATGTAGACAGTGTTTTTCCATGACGCCACAGAGCCCATCTGCGCTTCATCGGTCGCCACTTTCCACTGCAACACACCGGTCTTGGCGTCGAGTGCGTAGATGTTATGGTCCGTACTTCCCATGATGACATTACCCTTGACTACAGCAGGGTTGCCTACTATTTTTCCTTTGAGTTGTGTACTCCAGATTTCTTTGCCGTCAGTGACATCATAGCACTTGACGATTCCTTCGTTATTGCCCACATAGGCATATTTGCCCGATACGGCAGGCGAACAGTATATGCTGACACCGGTATCTTTGCGCCATATTTCCTTAACGTTGCCATATTTTTTATTGATGCTGTAGTCGGGATATTTGTCCGCATGGCCTTTAGGGTCATATTCCTGTTTCGTCATGGAGAATCCTGCCCATTGGCGCGGTGCCTCGCCTATTTTGCGCTCATACACCAGAATGGAGTCTTGACGTACGACAAATTCACTGTAGCCGGCTTTACCTGACGCATCTCTCAGGTTACTTCGTGTCAGCACAGCAGGAATACCGTCATATCGGTGACAAAGGTTTTTATGATAGTGACCTCCTATCATGCATACCGGGCTGTACTGCCGGATAGAGTCTGTCGCCTGATACCAGTTGTCCACATCGCCTTCCATTAACGGATAATGGGTGACAACGATGACTTTTTTACCTTGGGCTTTTGTGCGGATTTCCTCTCCAAGCCAACTCAAGTCCTGCGGTGCGACATGACCGTAAGCCATCCTCACAAACGGCCCCGTGTTAAATCCTATGAAGTATATGCCTTTATGCTCAAACGCTATGCGGTCACCGTCAAACAAGCGGTTGAAGGTCTCCATACCGCTCTCTGTCCATGTTGTCTCATGGTTTCCGCTCAGGACGTAATATGGTTTGTTGAATTTCTTCAATTCGTTGCTTATCCATTCCAGCGAGGCGTTGTCGCCATTGTCTGTCAGGTCTCCGGTAACGAGGATAAAGTCCACCGTGTTGTCGGCATTTATTTGGTCTATACTTTGCTGCAGATACATCTTTGTAGCATCACTGCTGATATGTATGTCTGTTATCTGAGCAAATTTGAAGTTCTCCCATGCTGATACGGCCATGCAATGCCACATAACGAAAGCACAGGCCACACATTTTTTTATTGTCATTCTAAACATAAAGATCTATTTTTTTTACACCTTTATTTACAGTTATTCAAATAGCAAAGTTAACTATTCTTAACGACATATTCCCGCTTTTTGCAAATAAAAGCCATACCACAGTCAAGCCCCCGGATGTCGATGGCATCCAGGGGCTTGACTGCGTGTATGCATTATTTTATTTGCGCCAGTTCATCGGCACTCCTGCCGCTTCCATGATAGGTGTTGAGCGCATTTTCAGTTCTTTCTTCTCTATGATTATCATCGGACTGTCCCACATAGGTAGGTCGGCTATTTTCAACGTTCCGTCATAGTTCGCACCTCTGTATATGTTGTGTTTGAGTTCATATACTTTTCCTGTTATAGGCTCAACCAGCACAGGTGTCTTTATGTCTATACCTTTCAGCTGGAGTGTTACCGGCTCCGTCTGCAAGGAGTTTCCCGGACGTCTGTCGCAGAACCATACCACTGCTCCTATCGTCTTTCCCCTGCGCGAGAGTCCCACATGGTTGATGTATCGCGCCGACGAACTGCTTGCCTTCAATGTGGTATCCGGCATGATGTCTGGGGTGATGATATTAGCCAGATGCTGCACGGCATAGAATGCCGGACGCTTGTATACTGGTTCTTTTAAAAGATTCATGCGCACGAGACCGAAGCTCTGCAACATGCTTTGGTATTGCAGGTCCACCATTGTGAAGACCGATGTCGGTATGTCTGCCTTGAAGTCCACACACATACGTCTCAAGTCCCATTTGGCCTGAGCGTATTCGTCCCATTCTACACCGTTCATGGCGTGCCCCCATTCAAGTATTGACGGACAACCCGACTCACCCATCATCAGCCGTATGCCGGGGTTGTAGGCTTTGACGGTCTTGTCCAACAGTGCCATGTGCGGTGCTGCATCGTCAGGGTTGGGATAATAGGCATGATATGTCACCATGTCAAGGTCGTTTATGCGCCCGTCCTTCTTGACCACGTCCAGAGCTGTTGTGACAAAAGCGGTGTTCCATGCGTGCGCCAGTCCGAAAGCGGCTATCCTGGCTTTTTTGTCAGCGCGCTTGATGCCTTTCATGGCTGTGGAGAGCATATTTCCATACATGCTTGCCGCATTGGCGTGTTTGACAAGGTCGGGCTCGTTCCATACTTCCCACAGCGCCACTTTGTCGCCATAGTGCTTGACGGTGGCATAGACATAGTCCTCCCACGCCTTCATGGTTTCTTTTCCCGATATCATCTTTGCTCCTAAGTCTATTTCCGAACCGTAGATAGGGTTACCGTAACACAGGCACATCCACGGGCGCACGCCCTGTTCGATGAGTCCGTCAACGATGGAGTCCAGCCAGGCGAAGTCATAAACGCCTTTCTGCTTCTCTGTCCGCGCCCAACCGCTTTGTATACGTGCGAAGCCTATGCCCAGTTCATGAAAGTAGGTCTTGTAGTTCTGGAAGTTGGCGAAATCTCTGTCGAGTGTCTCACATCCCACTGACCAGCGCCATGTCTCCTGCGGACTGGATGGCTGTGTCGCCACCCATCCCAGTTGCGTCAGCGGCAGCGGGTGCAGATTGAAGTTGCGCCATGTCACAGAGGGCCGTTGCGCATAGGCTGTTATCGCCAGTAGCAAGAACGCCAACGTATATACCACTCTCCTTTTCATCATATTTTAAATTATGTATTACTTATTCTTTCTTACCGATGACCACATGGGTGTTTCCAGAGACTTCGGCATTGTTGCCGCCGCCAAAGACGCGTCCTGTTATCTGTGCGCTCCTGCGCGTAACCGTTGACGCCTCACCGTTTTCATTGATGAACGTACCGTCACCTATGTTGACATAGGTGTCGCCGACCACGTTGGCAGCATTACCGCCGCCGAAGACCGTGCCTATAGTGCCCAACTCAAGTTTGTAAGGGAATACTCTCGGCACGCCGGCAGACTCCTCATAGCCGCTTGCGTAGCTTGCGAATTCAGCCGGAGACTTGCCGGCCACATAGGTATATTCACCGTTCACGCTACCTTTCTGCATATTGATGTTGACGTGCGGATTACCCGTCACGACAGCAGTGTTACCCAGTCCGCCGCCGAAGACCTTGCCGACGCTTGTCGCGGAGATGACGTTGACCTGAGGATAGTTCTTATATGCGTCATCACTGCCGCCTGTCGTTGCCAATGCAGTCCTCTTCGCAGCAGGGATATTCTCTACGGAGTATGATGCCATATTGCCGCCGCCGTAGAGTTCATCTATTTTAATCGGCAGACAGCCTTTTTCTTCCACGTTTACGGTGACGGTGCCGCTGATGATGCCGCCGATGTTGTTACCGCCGAAGACTTTTTTATAGGTACCGCCGGTAATATTCAGTACCACGTCGCCCGCTATGTTGGCATTACGCGCACCGCCATAGACCGCTTGCAAGCCGGGGATACAAGCTATCAGCAGTTGGGCTTCGGCATCCATCTCAGCACTCTTGCCACCGCCG
>CACXEH010000084.1 GCA_902766625.1 uncultured Bacteroidales bacterium
TAACTACGGTCTCGCTGTGGATATCTCTATATGCGACGAAAAAGGTGACACGATAACCATGGGGACCAAAGTGGATCACATGGGTAGCGCATCGCATATCACCAATGAGGCCCAGCTGGTTGCCGGCGGAAGGATGTCCAAGACTGCCCTCCGCAACCGAGAACTGTTGCGCAAGGTGATGAAAGAGGCAGGCTTCCGGCCATTGTCTACCGAGTGGTGGCATTTTAACCTGGTAAGCCGTGCCACAGCCAAGAAGTATTACAAGGTTATAAAATGAAGTCTAATAAGTCATGAAATCGGTAATTTTGTCTTATTTTTGACAAAATTACTTCCTTTTATAGGCAGCTCCCGTGCTAAAAACCTTTGGCACGGGAGTTGTCTTTATTAAGGTGAAACCACGAAAGTAAAGTAAAACACCTTACAGAGTGGCAGAACATAGTAAACAATTAAAAAATTAAGGAGGATTGATTATGAAACCTATAGTAAGAACTCAAAGTTGGTTACCGGAAGTCTTTAATGACATGTTTGACAACAATTGGTTAGTTAATACACATATCACAGCACCGGCTGTAAATGTGATTGAAAACGAAAAAGAGTATCTGATAGAAGTGGCAGCTCCGGGTATGCAGAAGAGTGATTTCCACATTTCTACCCAAGATGATCAGCTCGTTATTTCTTTGGAAAAGAAGGAAGATGATCAGAAGAAAGTTTTCCACTATTTGCGTCGCGAGTTCAACTACTCCAGCTATAAGCAAGCGTTTGTTTTGCCTGACGATGTGAAGATTGAACAGATTGGTGCAAAGATGGAGCACGGTGTCCTCACGATTACATTGCCGAAGAAGGAAGAGGTTGTGGAGCGTCAGAAAAACCGCGACATTGAAATCGCTTAACGATAGATACTTTTCATATTTGTAGTTTTTGGTTAATTTAGTTATCCCCCTGCATTTTCCGTGAGGAAGGTGTAGGGGGATTTTTATGTTCAGGAAGAAGTGTCGACTTTATTCCGGAAGGTGTGAATCTACAAATGTTTTTTGCTGACTTGACGTTCGTAAACCTTGGCGAGGTAGTAAAACTTCATGTTGGCGGAAAAATAGGCCTTTATAAAACCTGCTTTACCGTCAAGGATAGCTCCGTCAATGAAGTAATACTTGATAAAACGCCACAAAGGCGCGAAAACTAGCTGCGCGAAAGAAACGGATTCTTGTTTTCGCTTTGCCAAGTCTTCGTCGGTATAAACATCCATTTTTAATATCTGGTTGCTAACGCTGAAACCGGCATGGACTAAAGCGTATTTAACATCTTTGGGCATGTGTCCCACCGTTCCATCTATAATGGGGTGAGAGTGAATTGTGGTAGGCCAGCTCGCCTTAGTCTGATTCATGAAACGCAACTGGGAGTCAGGATAGGAACCTTTAATCCACTTGCCCAGAAACATATTCTTGCGGTGAATGAACAGGGCATCATCATGGTCTGGCTGCTCAATATAGTGGTATAGATATTCACGCAGTTCCGATGTAACTTTCTCATCGGCATCCACGACGAGTACCCACGGGTTGGAAGCGGCATGGATGGCAAAGTCACGCGCTGGTTCAACAATGGTGTAGTCCTTCTTGGGGAAAGTCACAATCTTGCAGCCGTACTCACGGGCGATGTCCAAAGTGTTGTCCGTGCTCTCCATGTCGCAAACAAGGATTTCGTCAAAATCCTTGACCGATTCAAGTGTTTGGGCGAGCAGTTTGGATGCGTTATATGTATTGATTACAACCGAAATCTTCATTGTTACCGTGATTCATATTTAATGCAAATGTAGTTTAATTTCGGTGAATGAGATACTGATAAATAAAAAAAACATTCATATGTTGAAAGAGGGCCAGTCGCGTGGGCGATGAGATATTCCGTAATTCAGGTCGCTAAATCAGTAAAATGGTTACATCCTATGTCGCGGAATAAATGCAATTTTGCAAAGAGAAAAAGAAACGGTATGAAAAGATATTTGCTGATATGTTTTTTATCACTGGCGCTAAGCTCCGGTGCTCAAACGATTAAATCATCTAAAATTATGAATAATAGAATTACAAAGCAGAAGCTGCAACTGGCTCAGGAATGGGACAAGACGTTCCCGAAATCGGAAAAAGTAAGTCACAAGAAAGTAACTTTTGTCAATCGTTACGGCATTACTTTGGCGGCTGACATGTATGTACCCAAAAATGCAAGCGGAAAACTGGCGGCCATTGCTGTGAGCGGACCGTTTGGTGCTGTTAAGGAGCAGTCAAGTGGACTTTACGCTCAGACTATGGCGGAGCGTGGTTTCCTGACAATAGCCTTTGACCCTTCTTTTACGGGTGAGAGTGGCGGACAGCCTCGCCGCATGGCATCGCCTGATATCAATACGGAAGACTTTATGGCTGCTGTTGATTTCCTGTCCACTCTGCCCGAAGTTGATGCCGGGAGAATAGGCATTATCGGTATTTGCGGCTGGGGTGGTCTGGCACTTAACACCGCGGCTTTAGACACTCGTATCAAGGCTACGGTTGCTGCGACAATGTACAACATGAGCAGAGTGAATGCCAATGGCTATTTTAACTCGGAGGATAGTGAGGCTGCCCGTTATGCCAAGCGAGTGGCACTCAACACTCAGCGCACCAAAGAGTATGCCCAAGGCTACTATGAACAGGGAGGAGGTGTCGTAGATCCGCTGCCTGCCGATGCACCGCAATTTGTGAAGGACTATTTTGACTATTACAAGACACCGCGCGGCTATCACGCGCGCAGCGGCAATTCCAATGACGGCTGGACTGTGACGGGATGTGAGTCTTTCCTTAACCAGCCTATTCTCTGCTACACCAAGGAAATCCGCTCAGCTGTGCTGATGATACATGGTGAAAAGGCGCACTCTCTCTACTTCTCTAAAGATGCCTATAAAGACATGACCGAAGGCTCAAAGTATGCTCATAATAAAGAGCTGATGGTTATTCCGGGTGCTTCCCATTGTGACCTTTATGACGGCGGAGGCAAGGATGCAATTCCTTTTGACAAGTTGACCCAATTCTTTAAGGATAATCTGAAATGAGACTTTTGTGCGCTCTTCTCATGTCTCTGGCGATGTTACAAATGTCTGCGCAAGGTGTGATGAAAATTAATATAATCGTCGGCTCCAAAACATTCACAGCTGTTCTTGATGACAGTGAGACGGGCAAGGCCTTCTACGATATGTTGCCCATGACCCTCAATATGAGTGAATTGAACGGTAATGAGAAATACAACTATTTGTCAGTCTCATTGCCTACCAACTCATACCACCCGGGTACAATCGAGAAGGGAGATTTGCTCCTCTATGGCTCGTCATGCGTGGTACTGTTCTACAAGACTTTCAGCAGTGGCTACAGTTATACACGCATAGGTAAGATAGCGCCCGTGGAAGGGTTGGAGCAGGCGTTAGGCAACGGCAGCATTACGGTCAGGTTTGAAAAAGAGCCTACTGCTATATCCGCCGTGCATGCTGACGGGAAGACCCCCAAGGCAATATATGACTTACACGGCAGATTGATGGATGCTGATGACTTGTCATTCTTGCCTGACGGGACCTATGTGATCAAAGACGCTAAAGGCACACGGAAAATAATAAAATAGTCCGATTGACGTTAACATTTATATATGGGAAAGACAATATCCGTAGAGAGTATTGACGAATACAACAAGATGTTAGGCATCGAGACGTACCATCCTTTGGTCACTGTGTGCAATTTGAAGGATGTACCTCATCGTGAGGCTTTTGTAACAGAGGTAACATGGCGTTATGGTGTTTATGCCCTGTTTCTGAAAAATACAAAAAGTTGTATGATGACATACGGACATACGACCTATGACTATTCCGACGGTACAGTGACAAGTTTTGCTCCCGGACAGGTGGTACATTCAACGCCCATTCCCGGCATGGACCCCGACGTTGTGGCTCTGCTCTTTCATCCTGACCTCATCAAAGGCATGTCCCTCGGACAGCATATTCAGGAGTACCATTTCTTCAGTTATTCCTCCAATGAGGCCCTCCATATGTCCGAGCGCGAGCGCCAGACTTATATGGACTGCATTACAAAAATCCAACAGGAGATAGAACGGCCCATAGACAAATTCAGCCGCCGGTTGATATGCCAGAACATAGAGTTGCTGCTCGATTATTGCCTGCGTTTTTATGACCGTCAGTTCATTACCCGTGAGGACGACAACCACGATGTGCTCGTGCGCTTTGAGAAGGAACTGAACACTTATTTCAACAGCGAGACGGGTGTGGCAGCCGGACTGCCTACCGTGAAGTATTTTGCTGAGAAATGTTTTCTCTCTCCCAACTATTTTGGCGACCTCGTCAAGAAGGAGACAGGAAAAACGCCACAGGAGTATATCCAGATGCGGGTTATTGACAAGGCAAAGGAGTGGCTCGCCAATACCGATGAGCCGATCACGCAGATTGCTTATAAGTTGGGCTTCGACTATTCTCAGCACTTTAGCCGTTACTTCAAACGTATAGTCGGCATGACGCCCACAGAGTATCGCTTGCAGCAGGCTGTTTAAGATGTGACCCCTTTCTGAAAACAGTTTATCACGCAGTTTTTATTTCATTGTCGCGATGAAATAATTTTTTTGTCACGATATATTTTCTGTTCCATCCTATGGAATGTGCGTTCCATAGGATGGAATTTACATTCCATGCCATGGAATATAGGTTTCTGACTATGGAAGGAAGATAATGTCGGGAGAGAGTGGCGAGAGTCCCCGTCAGCCATTGTGTGGCATAAGAGGCGTTATGGTCCTGTTTTTTCACAACGGCACATGTGTCGGAGCTTTTTTTGAATGATATTTGTTATCTTTGCAATAACGATGAGCAATTGCAGATATCAAGTCAACGAGACATACAGATACAGTCAGGCTTTTCTGGATTTTGCGGAAAATCTGGAACTGATGTTTGACCGGGAGGGCGAAATGCTCTTTTCGGGCAGTCGCAATACCATCAAGCGTTTTACGATAGGACAAGACGGTGACAAAATGGATGTGGTCGTGAAACGTTTCAATATGCACAATGTTTTTCAGAAAATAGCTTATAGCTTTTTTGTTCCGTCCAAGGCGAAGAGGGCGTTTGAGAATGGCATGGAACTGCTTCGCATAGGTTGCGGCACTCCGTCGCCCATAGCCTATGCAGAGACAAGGAGCGGCGTATGGCTGCAAAGGTGCTATTATGTGACAGCCTATACAGATGACGAGTCTGTCAGACAGGCCTTGGAAGTGGACTTCAACAGGCCTCTCGCCAAGACGTTTGCATTGTTTGTTGCCAGACTGCATGAACATGCTGTCGTGCATCACGATTTGAACTTTTCCAATGTGCTGTACAGACAGGAAGGTGGCGAAAACATCATCTCTGTCATCGACATTAACCGTATGACCATAAAACGCTCCGGCCGGCTTGCACTGGAGGAGTGTAAAGACGATTTTGTGAGGTGGACTGACCGCAAGGACCTCTTCGAGTATGTCATGAGAGAATATGCCAAGGCGCGCGGACTTGACGAGGATGCTTTTTTTGCGACTGCCGCGCAGATGAAACGCACACATGATAAGGCATGGCGCCGCCGCAAGAAGTTTACGGCTGCACTGAAAAGAATAATCCAAACTAAATAATACAAGTCATGAACTACTTTATCAGCATGGATTCACCCAATACGGCAAAACGCCATATTGACGCATTTATGAAAGAGATAGGTTTTGTTGATGTGGCAGTGAAGATGGGGAAAGGCAAGATAGCCATATTCTTCCGTAAACTGTTCAGCACGGTTAACCTCCTTTTCAAGTTGCATAAAGGAGATGTCTTGCTGATTCAGTATCCGTTCAAAAAATTTTATGTCATACAGTGTCAGATTGCCCATCTGAAGAAAGCCAGGGTAATAACACTCATACATGATTTAGGAACTTTCCGTCGCAAAAAACTGACCGCCAGACAGGAAGTAAGACGCCTGTCGCATACAGACGTGATAATTGTGCACAATCAGAGCATGAACAACTGGCTCGTAGAGCACGGCTGCAAGGCACCTTTGGTCAATCTGGATATATTTGACTATATTTCCAAGAATGAGCCAGTCTCGGCAGCACACAAGAGGTCAGCAACGCCGACTGTCGTATTTGCCGGTGGTATAAGCCAGCGCAAGACCGCCTTCATTTATCAGTTGGACGAGGTCTTGGACGGATGTCATTTCCATCTGTATGGCTCGGGTCTGGAGAAGGGCGCAGAAAAATCATGGAGAAACATGGTCTATCATGGCCCTATGGACTCTGACGAGTTTATTAGAACGGTGAATGTGGACTGGGGACTGGTGTGGGATGGCGACACTATTGACGGTTGTTCTGGAACGTGGGGTAGTTACCTGCGTATCAACAATCCGCATAAGGCATCGTTCTATCTGCGTGCCGGACTGCCTGTCATCGTCTGGAAAGACTCGGCGATGGCACCGTTTATTGTTGCCAATAAGTTGGGCGTTGCCATTGACTCGTTGAGAGAATTGCCCCAGCGGCTGAAGAGTGTGACGACGGCAGAATATGCAGAATATAAAACTGCGGTCATGTCCATAAAGGACAAACTGAATGAAGGATACTTCTTTAAAAAGGCACTGGCTGCGGCGCTGAGTGTAGAGCAATGACTAAACTATAGACAGGAGGACACACATATATGAATTTAGAACAGGAGACACTATGGGGCTACGTTGTCCCGGAAGGGATGAAGCAGGTTTGGGCCAAACAGATGGAGATAACCCAGGCATTGTTGGACGTATGCAGCCGTAATGGTTTGAAATGTTGGATGGAATGTGGTACGTTGCTCGGTGCAGTGCGTCACAAAGGTTTCATCCCATGGGATGACGATATTGACTTTGTCATGTTGCGCAAAGACTATGACAAACTGGTGGCCATAGCCGATCAGGAATTCAAGCATCCGTATTTCTTTCAGACCACCTACTCGGAGGAGGGATACTATTGCGGGCATGCCCAGATACGCGACGTGACAACAACCTCGGTCTCAATGGACGAACTGGACAGGAAATACTGCAAAGGTATCTTTATAGACATATTTGTCTTGGACGGTTTCTTGGAGAACCCCATACTGCGTTTCCTGCACCGCACTGCCACAATGATAGTTAAGAAATCCATCCGGGGCTACTTGGCTGATATGTCAGACAAGATGAGCTTGAGCAAGAGAGCCATTGCCATATTGTCCAAGGGATTGTATCGTTTTATTGACTACAAGAAAGCCTTCCGGTGTTATGAAAACCTGTTCCGTATGGTGGATTGCGACAAGGCTGAACGTGTGGCGGTGATATCCTATAAATACAGTACACATCACTACATACGCCGGCGCAGTGGTTATAATGAGCAGAAATGGATGCCCTTTGAGGATAAGATGTTTCCGGCGCCGACCGATGTGCACGATGCACTGGTGTGTTACTTCGGCGAAGACTATATGACACCGCTGCACTTGCCATCTGATCACGGCAGGCATTATATGGATGCACAGCGTCCTTATGAAGAAGTGGTGCCGGAACTGAAGGCGCACCCTGAGAGATTTGCGGAGAAGTTGAAAACACTTTATACAGAGTGACGATGAAAAAATACGACTACCTGATTGTCGGTTCAGGGTTATATGGTGCAGTATATGCCCATCTTGCAAAGAAAAAGGGAAAAACGTGTCTGGTGATAGACCGTAGGTCACACTTGGGCGGCAATGTGTACTGTGAGAAGATAGAAGGTATCAATGTCCATAAATATGGTGCACATATATTCCATACTTCCAATAAGCAGGTATGGGATTTTGTCAACGCCATCGTTCCTTTCAACAGATATACCAATGCCCCCTTGGCAAATTATAAAGGCAGACTGTATAACTTGCCCTTCAACATGAATACATTTTATCAGATGTGGGGTGTCACAACGCCTAAGCAGGCATTTGATAAAATAGAAGAACAACGGAGAGCGGTGTTGCAGGAGATGGAACGTGAAAACATCAAAGAGGCACGCAATCTGGAAGAAATGGCTTTGTCGCTGGTGGGCAGAGACATCTATGAGATACTCATCAAAGGATATACCGAGAAGCAATGGGGAAGGCCGTGCAGCAAACTGCCGGCATTTATTATCAACCGCCTGCCAGTGAGGCTGACCTTCGACAACAATTACTTCAATGACAGCTATCAAGGTATACCCATTGGGGGATACAACAAACTTATCGAGGGATTGCTCCAAGATACGGAGTGCCGTACGGATTGTGACTTTTTTGCAACATATCGGAGCAACTGGAGGGAAATAGCGGAGGAATTAGTCTATACAGGGCCCATTGACCAGTACTTTGATTACAAATTGGGCAAACTGGATTGGCGCACTGTCGTATTCAAAACCAGAGTTGAGGATACAGCCAATTACCAAGGCAATGCTGTCGTAAACTATACTGATGCACAGGTGCCTTATACCAGAATCATCGAACACAAACATTTTGAAATGTTTGGAGCAGAGATTGACAGATGTCCCAAGACTGTCGTGTCAGAAGAGTATCCTGTGGAGTATGGTGAAGGTATGGAACCCTATTATCCTGTCAATGACGCACAGAATAACAAACTTGCAGAAGCCTACAGAAAACTGGGGCAGCAAGAGGAAAAAGTCACTTTCGGCGGGAGACTGGGTAATTATAAATATTATGATATGGCGCCTATTGTGGAGCAAGTCATGCAAATACACAACCCTTAAATAAACCTTCTTGCTGGTAAAAATAAAAAAAATACGTGTAAGTGTATAGATATTAAAAAAATAATTATAACTTTGCATGTGCAAGAGTGGGAGGCTCGTAAGAGCTTCTCACTTTTTTAAATCTTTTGTTTAAGCAAATATGATAGACAAGAACAAAGTAACAGAGATTGTGAATGAATGGTTAGAAGGTAAAGACTATTTTTTAACCGATTTGACTATTGACAAGAATGACCACATCGTTGTCGAAATAGACGACAAAGAAGGTGTCTGGATTGATGATTGTGTAGACTTGAGCAAGTATATTGAGTCTCGCTTGAACCGTGATGAGGAAGATTACGAACTCGAAGTGGGCAGTGCAGGAATAGGCCAGCCCTTCAAAGTGTTGCGTCAATATTATAACCATGTCGGTGATGAGGTGGAAGTTTTGACCAAAGAGCGCAAAAAGCTCAAAGGTGTCCTCAAGGCAGTTGACGAGACGGGCATTGTGCTGACTGTTCAGAAAAAAGTCAAGGCAGAAGGCTCCAAAAGACCTAAACTGCAGGAAGTGGACGAGCAGTACACTTTTGAGGAACTGCGCTCGGTATGTTACGTTATTAAATTCAAATGAATAAAACAAAATAATAAAATATATGGCAAAGAAAAATGAAAATATCCTCAACTTGGCGGATAGTTTTGCAGAGTTTCGTGAGAATAGAAATATTGATGCAGCTACGCTGGTTGGTGTGATCGAAGAGAGTTTCAGGAATATTCTGGCAAAGTTGTATGGAACAGACGAAAACTTTGATGTGATTATTAATCCTAAGAATGGAGACTGTGAAATACACCGCACACGTATCGTTGTTGAAGACGGCAATGTGCAAGACCCTAACAAAGAAATGCCACTGAGTGAGGCGCGCACCATCGCTGACGACTATGAGGTGGGCGAGGAAGTGAGCGAGAGTTTCGATTTCCTGCAATTCGGTAGACGAGCTATCTTGACGCTTCGTCAGACTCTGGCAAGTAAAATCCTGGAACTGGAGCATGACTCCCTGTATAATAAATACAAGGACATGGTGGGACAGATTGTCTCAGGCGAGGTTTATCAGGTTTGGAAGAACGAAATGCTGCTTCTGGATGATGACAACAATGAATTGCTTTTACCTAAGAGCGAGCAGATTCCTGGCGATTTCTTCCATAAGGGTGAACCGGTGCGTGCCGTCGTGTTGCGTGTTGAGAATCAAAACAACAACCCGAAGATATATCTGAGCCGTACGTCTCCAGACTTCCTCCGTCGTTTGCTGGAAGAAGAAGTGCCCGAAATTGCAGACGGACTGTTTACAGTGAAAGACATCGCACGTATCCCTGGAGAGCGTGCTAAGATAGCCGTAGAGAGCTATGATGACAGAATTGACCCCGTGGGTGCTTGTGTGGGTGTTCATGGCCGTCGTATACACGGCATCGTTCACGAATTGCACAATGAAAATATAGACGTAATTAATTACACATCCAACACGGAATTGTATATTGAGCGTGCTTTAAGTCCCGCACAGGTTTCAAAGGTTTTCCTTAATGAGACAACCCGTAAAGCCGAAGTATATCTGAAGCCCAAAGAAGTTTCGTTGGCGATTGGTAAGAGTGGACTGAACATCAAGCTGGCAAGCATGCTCACAGGTTATACCATTGACGTCTTCCGTGAGAGTGAGGACGATGAGGTGGAGGATGACATCTATTTGGACGAATTCAATGACGAAATAGAGCAATGGGTAATTGATACTATAAAGAAAGCCGGATGGGAGACTGCCCGTGAGGTTCTTTCTGCTTCTCGTGAGGTCCTTCTCCACAAAACAGACTTGGAAGAAGGGACTATTGATAATGTGTTGAAAGTGTTGAAAGCAGAATTTGATCAAGATTAATATTTATGGCAGTAAGACTGAACAAAGTATTAAGAGAATTTAATGTAGGTTTACAGACCGTTGTTGACTACCTTGAAAAGAAAGGCTATAAGATTGATGCTGACCTGAATGCTAAATTATCTGATGACGAGTATCAGATTGTCAAGAATGAGTTTGGCACAGACAAAGACCTGAAAAAAGAGGTTGAGAAGATTATCACCCAGCGTCTTGAGGAGAAGGTCAAAGAGAAAAAAGTTGTGGCTGCTCCTCCTCAGAAGGAGCAGGTCATTAAGGCAGAAGTACCGCAAGACGCTAAGCCTCAAGTGAAAAAACTTGGCCAGATAGACTTGGAGAA
>CACXEH010000085.1 GCA_902766625.1 uncultured Bacteroidales bacterium
GTCAGCCTTTTTATTATTGCCCAGCCATCTTACAACATCTGTCGCAGCGCCTCCCTTAAATTTTTTAGCGCCTACCTGAGCAAAGATACCCTCACCAGCAGTTATTTGCGCCAAGTCAAGAGCAGTATTCCGATATTCTATGCACGGGTCTTTCAATGCGTTGAGAATGTTTTTTGCAGCATTGTCTTTATCTTTCAAAAGCAACAGACGCAGACCAGCGCATCTAATAGCTGAACTGTTATTCTTGATAAGTGATTTTGCAGAGGTTATGACCGCATTGTTGTCGTCAGAGTTGTTCAACAATTGCAGATAAGCGTCGGTTGCGCCTGTCGCCTCATTGCTGAAGTTTACGTTTTTGGCAGCATTCTCCAGAACAGCCAAAGATTTGTTACCGCCACAAACAGTAAGTGCATTATACACTGATGCCAATGTTTTGGGGTTGGCACCATTAGTCCATGACAACAAATTATCCTCCACCCCTTTCAATTTTTTGAAATAAGCCAAATAAGCCAAACCGTCTTTGGGAGTGGCATTGTTCTTAATCAAATCTTTAATTAAGCCATCTGAACCTTCGATTGAAGCAAGAGCATTAATAGCGGCATCCTGCAAATTATTATCTTTTAAAAGATTGGCAAAGAACGGCGCATCTTCAGCTGTAGCAATTCTTTTCATCTGCGACACCAGAAATGCGCGATTCGTGTTGTCTTTACATTTATCAAAACCTGCGACAAGTCCTTTCATAACATCAGCCTTCAGCGACTTATTCGTGGGTTGTGAAACATAACTGACCAAACCGTCAATAGCATATTCAAACGTGGCATTCTTGGCCTGATCAGCCGGAAGCAACATACCAACCAACATTTCTGCACCATCCTTGCCAGTCTTTGCTATCTCTGACATAACTTGATTGAGCGACTTTAGATTTTTGGCAGGCAACTGCGCCAGTCCGTCCTGCACAATTGTCTCTTTTGTCCTGTTTCTACTATCTGTTTGAGCGTTGATGTTTACGCTGAAAAGAAGAATAGAAAGAACGAATATAATATGTGATTTCATCGTTTTCATCTTGAAAATCTTTTATTAAAATGTTTTCCCTGTTATTTAAATTTTCCACGGACCTCTCATCGGCTGATCTATCAAGGCATTGGCAGCATCATCACCGATAAAGGTTTGTGTATTTGCATCAAACTTAAGTTCCTTACGTCCAAGACGCAATGCCACAGCTGCCATATTAACCAAGGTGCAACTGTGATGTCCATTCACTTCATTCAAGGCAAACTTCTGTCGTGTCTTGATGCAGTCTACGAAATCTGTCCGTTGCGGCTCTGGGTCAGGATATTCAGCAAGTTTGTTCATGATATCGGGAATAGTACACTCAAAACCTTTGAACACTTTACCCTTCGGACCCTCAATGTAAGGAATCTTTGTTTTACTCTCATAGCCTTCGCCTTCCAGTACAATTTGGCATCCGTCTGCATAAGTGTAAGTAATCTTATGCCAGATACCTACTGCATCAGGATGCTGTTGCGGAGCATCTACCTCCACTTTAATAGGGAAATCATTATCTTTACCAAGCAAATATTGAACAGGGTCAAGATAGTGCTGTCCCATATCCGTCAATCCACCGCCGTCATAATCCCAATAACCGCGGAACGTCTGGTGCACTCTATGCGCATTGTAAGGTTTAAATGGTGCCGGGCCCAACCACATATCATAATCTAACTCTTCCGGGACTTTCTGCGTCTCAAGGTTCTCTTTGCCAACCCAGTAGAACTTCCACGTGAATCCTGTGATACCGGAAACCGTCACCTTCAGAGGCCAGCCCAGCATACCGCTGTCAACAAGTTTCTTCAACGGCTGTACGGTCGTGCCGAGGCCATAGAATGTATCTTTGAAACGGAACCAAGTGTTAAGTCTCAGTATCCTGTTGTATCTCTGGACAGCCTCGATAACTCTTTTACCTTCGCCTATAGTTCTTGTAAACGGTTTCTCACACCAGATGTCCTTACCCGCTTTGGCAGCCTCGACTGCCATCAATGCGTGCCAGTGAGGCGGAGTAGCTATATGCACAACATCAAGACTGGGATCTTTAATCAAATCACGAAAATCATGATAAGCCTTAAGTTCCAGATTGAGCTTAGATTTACCTAAATCCAATGCTTTCTGAAGGTGTTTTTTGTCCACATCACACACGGATATCAGGCGGCATCTCTCGTCGCTATTGAAATGATAGCTTGAGCGTCCTATACCGCCAACACCGATGATGCCTTTTGTCAATTGGTCACTCGGGGCGATATGTCCTTTGCCGCCCAGAACCTTGCGAGGTACAATAGTGAACAGTCCTGCTGCTCCTATTGTTTTCAGAAAAGTTCGTCTGTTCTGTCTCATAATGTTGTAAAAATTTATGATATATAATGTTTTATTCTAATCTTTTTATGTACAAATCTCTGTAATAGACCTTGCTGCCATGTGCCTGCAATTCTATCTGTTCAACAGGGAATATCGGTTGCTTACGGTCCCAGTAGTTTTCCATTGTTACAGCGTCTACGACTTTCACGCCGTTAAGGAACACTGTCACTTTGTCACCAACCATTTTAATATAAAAACTATTCCATATACCTACTTTATTGTCAGCAACGACACTTGGTTTACTCTCATATTTTTTATTGTTATAGAGTCCTCCGCTTCCCACTTGCGCACCGACATTGACGCGTGCCGTATCCCATATCTGCACTTGCGGAGTACCTCTCAGATAAATGCCGGCATCAGGTTCTTTGCCATTGGGATCCAATGCCCAATCTACATACATTTCAAAATCTTTATACTGGCTTTCCGTACATATATTGTCATATCCGGTGCCCACATATGTCAGCAGTCCGTTCTCCACTTTCCAGTCTTTTCTCATCACCTCATCGGCTTTTTTCTGTGCTTCAGCAAGTTCCTCCGTCGTCATCTGACTGCGCTTAATAGGATTTTGTACCAGACCTTTCCAACCTGTCAAATCCTTGCCATTAAACATCGACACAAAACCAGTCTCAGTTGAACCGGAGATATATTCCTGTATTTTTTTGCGCATTTTGCCTGACACAAGCGTCTGAGCCTTACGCAGTATTTGGCGTACCATAGCACCATTGTATTCCGGATGACTGACGGCTATCTCCGCAACAGCTACGGCTGCACTTTTTCTCAAGCGTGCGTTGTCACGTCCGTCCGTTGGCTGATCCAATAATTGCGCAGCGTACATCATACCCTGAAACGTTCCCGTCTGAGCTATTTTCTTCAGAATATCTTTCTTCTCAGAAGGCTTTACTGCCGTTTCCATTGCATAACGCAGTTTTATCAAATCATTCTCGGGGGTCTGAGGTCCCAATGTGTAGTTTCTGTCAACTGGAAGACTCTGTCCGTCAGCCGGCACAGACACACAACATAATCCTATCAGCACTAACACAAACGGCAGATAGCTTTTAGTTATCAAATACATATTATTACAACTTTAATCTTTACATTGCAAAATTATTAAAAAAACCAATGACAGCCGAACAAACACGCAAAAAAAGACAAGACAACATTATGATAATTTATTTTTAAGTTTTTCGTGAAATTCAGGCATCATTGACATGCCAATTCAGATGATTGACTAATTTCCTATAATGAATTATTATATTTTTAACTCTTTTTTTGGTATGAAATTTTATCATTTGAAAGAAAATCGTAATTTTGTAAAAGTTTTGTAGGTTAACAAAAAAACATTTCATCATATCCGATGATGCTGAGTGTATATTTCAAAGACACGCGACCAATATTAACAAAATGGTTCTCCCTGACAATTATTCCCTGTCTGGCTCCACACTCTTTTTAATATTCAATCAAAAATAACATAAGCACTTATGAACAAATTCTACTTTATCTTGTTTGCATGCTTTTTCATAAGCACCACACTGCTCCACGCACAAGACGAGTATAACGTCTATGGCAAAATTACCTGCTCTGGTGTTGGAGTTAAAGACGTAATTGTTTCCGACGGCTATCTGTTCACCCAAACAGATGAAAGCGGAAATTATTACTTGAATTCCGAAAAGAAGAATGGCTATGTCTTTTATGTCATTCCTTCCGGTTACATGCCTTACACTGGCGCTACATCTGAAACTGCTGACAAAATCTTTCCTCCGTTCTGGCAACAGTTAAAGTATTCCTCACTGACCAAAAAGGAGAAACATGACTTTAAATTAAAAGTTGAGAACAACGAGAAGCACATCATGTTCTTCCAGGCAGACCCACAGGTAGGCAATCGCACCGACAACGATGACTATCTCCAGTATACAACATCGTATTTCCCAAGAACAAAACAGGAAGTCGAAGACGCCGGTTCCACTCCTATCTATACAACTGTATTAGGTGACCTCTCATGGGACTATTACTGGTATGCCAAGAGTTATGATATTGCCAGTTACAAAACTGCTCTTGTAAATAACTACTCCAATTTCAAGATGCGCCATTTTTCTGTCATGGGAAATCATGACCACGATGCCGGTACACCAGAAGGAGAAAACACCGACTTCATCTCCTCTACCCGCTTCCGCCAAGTAATGGGTCCAAACTGCTATTCCTACAACATAGGTAAAATACACTATATCGTACTGGATGACATCATCTACAAAAACACTTATACCGAAGGTGCCGACTATGTTAAAGGTATTGTCGGTGACAGAGACTACATTCAGGCTATATCCGATGAGCAGCTGGCATGGATGGAGAAAGACCTCTCCTATGTTCCCAAGGATGCTACGGTGATGCTCAGCGTACACTGTCCGCTCTGGGGCCTCAGTACAACATTCCAGCCCAATGTCATTCTTTCTAACAATACAACACAGAAGGCCTGCAACCTGTTAAAAGGCTTCAAGGCAGTCCACATCCTCTCCGGCCATCGTCACAACACATACAATATCGAACCGACGAACTACGGTTACAACAATATCTTCGAGCATACCCTTGGTGCCGTTGGCGGAAACCTTTGGTGGGCAGGCTACTATTCAGGGCACACCAACTGCAATGACGGAACTCCCGGCGGATGGCAAATGTTCTACATCAATGGTGATACTATTACATGGCAGTTCCACGACCTTGAGAATAACGGTAATGCTCAGTTCCGCGTTGTTGACGGAAACACATTGAGAGAATTCTACAAGACTAATGCCACTATTCAGGAAATACGCAAGGCTTACACCTCACGTCAGGATTACTCTACCCTTCCCGACAACGTCATTCTGGTCAACGTGTTCAACTATGACCCAAAATGGAAAGTACAGATGTTTGAGGGCAGCAAAGAGCTCTCCGTAACACGCTGGCGCTGCGAAGATGTATACCACACACTGACTTACGATATCCCGCGCTACGAAGCCAAAGGCAGTTACACCACGGATAATGCTACCGGCTGGAACCTTCACACTTTCAGAGCTGTAGCCAGCAGTCCTACAAGCAGCATTACCGTCAAGGTAACCGACCGTTTCGGCAATATCTATCAGAAGACCGTCACACGACCAATTCCCTGTACTGTTGAAGCTCTCACAGCCGGCAACGAGGAAATGATTCTGACAGATGTACAGAAACGCATGGTTAATACGAATAAGACTTCTGTTTATGCTTCCAACAACAATATCGTTATTGATGCTGACAATGACGGAGAAATCAGAATTACCGGTGTCAACGGTATGACCAGAACATACAGGGTACATGCCGGACACAATACCTTCCCCGTACAGAAAGGTATTCACATTGTTACTGTGAATAATCAGAGTACAAAGCTCTATGTGAAATAAAGCATTATAATGCAGTAAGCTCAGAAGGAACCGGAAATCCGGTTCCTTCTTTTGTATCTGCGTCTTATTTTATCTCACCTTTGAGAAACTATATCTGACGAATAAGAATAAGGAAGGCGAAAGCCTTCCCTATTTTTTATTAATCCTTGATTTAGCGACCAATCAAGCACTACTTTGATACTTTTATACGTGTGTTTCTTCGTTATCCCAGCAATAATGGGTAACCATCAGCCCATAAGTTTTCGGTTCCATCCCGTAGAACGGTCATTCCAGCCTATGGAACTTAAGTTCCAGCCTTTGGAATATAAGTTCCATCCGTAAGAACATAAAACTTATCATCGATACAACGTTCAAGGTATCCCCGTAAATGAATTACCGGATAAGCTACATGTGAGTGTGTTAAATGGATTATGACTACAGAGACAAACCTGATAATTCGAGTATGATACAAGGATATGGTAAATAGAAAGAACAAAAAAACGAGACGGTTCACCGAATTTGCGAACCGCCTCGTTTAGCGTATTGTATAAATGTTATACCAATTTATATCAAATATTAATGATGGAACAGGCGAACATGAGTAAACGCCATAGCGATGTCATACTTGTCGGCTGTCTGGATGACATTATCATCTCTGACACTACCGCCTGCCTGTGCAATATAGCGTACACCGCTGCGATGGGCGCGCTCAATGTTGTCGCCAAACGGGAAGAAAGCATCGCTGCCTAATGCCACATCTGTGTTTTGCGCAATCCATGATTTCTTTTCTGCCATTGTCAACACCTCCGGCTTTGTCTTGAAAAGATTCTGCCAAATACCGTCTGCCAAAACATCGTCATGGTCCTCAGAGATATACACGTCAACGGCATTGTCACGGTCGGCACGCCCTAATGTATCCAGGAAAGGCAGTCCTAATACTTTTGGGTGCTGACGAAGCCACCATATGTCAGCCTTGTTGCCAGCCAAACGGGTACAATGGATTCGGCTCTGCTGGCCTGCACCGATTCCGATAGCCTGGCCGTCTTTGACATAGCAAACGGAGTTGCTCTGCGTATACTTGAGCGTAATCAGCGCAACTTTGAGGTTCAGTTTGGCATCTTCAGGGAAATTTTTGTTCTGTGTTGGAACATCCTGGAAAACGCTGTCATCATTGAACTCTATATCATTTCTTTTCTGCTCAAAAGTGACGCCGAAGACTTGCTTCGTCTCTATTGGCTCCGGAACATATGTGGGATCTATCTGGATAATGTTATAATTGCCTTTCTTCTTTTCTTTCAGAATAGCGAAAGCCTCAGGGCTGTATGAAGGCGCAATTACGCCGTCAGAAACTTCACGTTTGATTAAAGTAGCCGTAGCCTCATCACACTCGTCGCTGAGAGCAATAAAATCACCGAATGAAGACATGCGGTCAGCTCCTCTGGCACGGGCGTAGGCACAGGCAAGAGGTGTCAACGGAATTTTAATATCATCAACAAAGTAAACTTTCTTGAGCGTGTCACTCAAGGGGCGGCCTATAGCAGCGCCTGCCGGTGATACATGCTTGAATGAGGCAGCGGCAGGAAGGCCTGTAGCTTTCTTCAACTCTTTAACCAACTGCCAACTGTTTAAGGCATCCATGAAATTGATGTAGCCTGGACGACCGTTCAATACTGTAACGGGTAAATCGCCGTTTTCCATATAAACGCGCGATGGCTTCTGATTGGGATTACAGCCGTACTTTAATTGTATTTCCTTCATCTATCTTGAAATTTGATTTAATTATACAAAAATACAATCTTTTAAATTAATTATTATCCTATCCTGTGAAAAGTTCGAGAAAAAGATTAAATTTGCAGAAAATATATAATCATTACAGCTATGAGAAAAATAGTGTTATTGCTGTTAGCCATATGTTTCACAGGCGTTGTATCCGCCCAAAATTCCAATACGGAACTACTCCGTCAAGGCGTGAGCAAACGTAAGGCAAAGGCGGAAGCCAATGCGAAGATTGACAAAAAAGAGTTTTGGATTGGCAAAGTGCCGGTTAAAAACGGAAAAGCAACCTTTGAGAAAGCCATCACCGCGTCAGGTAAATCACAAGCACAGATTTTTGATGCCATGAGTACTTTTGCACAAAATCTGGTTGAAAACTCCGGACATCCCACAGTATCGCAAATCACCATTCAGGAAAAAGAGCAGGGCAAAATCATCGGTATCCTTCAAGAGACGATGTATTTCAAGCGTTCAAAATGGCAGACAGACTTCACTGAATTTTATTATCAGCTGACCATAGACTGCTCAAGCGAAACATGCAAAATAACTATCAGCGACATACAGTATCGCTATGAGGAAGAGCGTGACATTCCCGGTGAATACCTGAAAGCAGAAGATTGGATTACAGACGATGCGGCGTTCAACAAATCCAAGACTAAACTACTGAAAGAACCCGGTAAATTCCGCAGAGGTACAATCAAGCGGATAAACGAAATATTTGAAACTGCTGAGAAATTTATCAAATAACAGTAACATCCCGGAGTACAACAACTTCGGGATGTTATTTATAGTTTAAGTTTCTCCAATATCTCTTTACCACTATTGGCAACAGTCTGCCCGATAATTGTGTTAGCATATAATTTGTTGCGGAATACTATTGAGAGCGATTGGATAAACGTAATGGGCTTGATTTTTGCCTTTTTGTTAATGATGACTTTCAGTTTTTGAGGATGGGCTTCTATCACAATATCCTGCTCTCCCTCAAAAGGTTCACCGTCACGGTGAAGGAAACCTGCCTTCTCCCTACGTATCATCAGCTTTTTGGTTTGGAACATTTTTATATTACCCTTATTAGGCAGAGTGCCATTCAGGAATTGAATGGCCAGTATCGGCGCTTCGGCAAAGTTGAAAGGTTCAACTATCGTCACATCTACAAGTCCGTCATCCATTGAAGCCTTAGGAGCAATATAAGCATTATTGCCATATTGACTTGCATTGGCAACAGTAATACAGAAAGCTTTATAGACTGTTTCTTTGCCGTCTTGATCAATCAAGGTATACTCCTCGGGGGCATAATTGACAATCTCCCTGACTGCATTCTCCACATAAGCCAGCGGACCGCGTTTAAGCGATTTGTCAAATTTTGCGCTGATATAGGCATCAAAGCCCATACCACAGGTGCAGAAAAAAGGTTTGCCGTTTATTGTTCCATAATCAATAGGCTTGACGTCAAAATGGTTAATCAATTCTACGGCCTTAGTATACTGCAGCGGAATATGCAGATGGCGCGCCAACCCGTTGCCGGAACCACATGGGAGAATTGCCAAAGCCGTATCTGTGTTTATAAGTGCACTGGCGATTTCGTTTACAGTACCGTCGCCACCCACCGCCACGACCACATCATAATGATCCTTTGCAGCAACTGAAGCCAATTCAAAACCATGATTACGATGAGAGGTAAAAGATATTTCCCAATCAAATTTTTCAGAATCGATTTTTGACTCTATGGCGTCAACGACAATCTTCTTTGACGAACCGCCTGAAATAGGATTGATAATAAAAAGAACCTTCCTTTTTTCACTCATATCACCTCAATGTGATGCAAAATTAGTGTTTTTTCTGAACATAAATTTAGAATTTACTAATTAATATAGTTGCTTATTTATTTAACTTTGTGTATTTTTGCACCACAAAAGAATAATTAACAACTATGGGTTTATTACAAGATCGGTATAAGTCTTATCGAGAACCTCAGAAATACATGGAGATGGGCATATACCCTTATTTCCGTGAGATTACAGGTAAAGTCGGTACAGAAGTTACCATGGACGGGCACAAAATATTGATGTTTGGCTCTAACGCTTACACTGGTTTGATTAATGACGAAAGAGTCATAGAAGCCGGCGTTAAGGCATTGCGCCAATATGGTTCCGGATGTGCCGGTTCTCGATTCTTAAATGGTACACTTGATTTACATGTACAACTGGAAAAGGAATTGGCAGAATTCCTTCACAAAGATGAGGCTTTGTGCTTTGCCACAGGCTTCACCGTCAATGAAGGCGTTTTGGCTACAATCTGTGGCAGAGAGGATTATATCATCACAGATGAGAGAGACCACGCCTCTATCGTTGACGGACGTCGCCTTTCCTTTGCAAAACAACTTAAATTCAAGCACAATGACATGGAGGATTTGGAGAAGCAACTCCAAAAATGCGCCCCAAACGCAGTCAAACTGATTGTTGTCGATGGTGTATTCTCTATGGAAGGTGATTTGGCTAATCTACCGGAAATCGTCCGCCTGAAACACAAATACAACGCAAGCATCATGGTTGATGAAGCTCACGGTATAGGTGTGTTTGGCAAGCAGGGACGTGGCGTATGTGACCACTTTGGCTTAACAGACGATGTGGACCTCATTATGTGTACTTTCTCCAAGAGCTTAGCTTCTATCGGCGGTTGCATCGCTGCAGACAAAGACATCATCAACTGGCTGCGCCATACAACACGCTCATACATTTTCTCTGCATCCAACACACCTGCTGCAACAGCTGCCGCACGTGAGGCACTACATATCATTCAAAAAGAGCCGGAACGCATTGAAAATCTTTGGGACGTGACGAACTACGCTTTACAACGCTTCCGTGATGCAGGATTTGAGATTGGTGATACAGAGTCTCCCATCATTCCACTATATATCCGTGATTCTGTGAAAACATTCCAGGCAACAAAATTGGCTTTTGACAAAGGTATCTTCATCAATCCTGTCGTTCCTCCTGCATGTGCTGCACAAGATACATTAATCAGATTCAGCTTGATGGCCACACATACCAAAGAGCAAGTTGACAGAGGCGTTGATATCTTGATTGAAGTTTTCAAAGAACTTGAACTCTTATAAAAAATCACATTTCAAGCATATTAAGCAAAAAGGAGCAAATTTTTTTATTGCTCCTTTTTTGTTGTCAAAATCTAATTCAGTAACTTTGAAATACGAAACAAATCATACAAGACAATTATGAGAGAACTTCCCGACCTGAATAAACTGGTATTAAAAGATACCGCCTTTAATAACATGATGAGTAACCACATCTACAATATCCTTATTGTAGCTACCCGGTACGA
>CACXEH010000086.1 GCA_902766625.1 uncultured Bacteroidales bacterium
CCGCCAAGGTTGGATTAGCGCAGACAAATTGCGCGAAGTGGCGAAACCGATGCTGAAGAACCAATATGGTCAATACCTTCTCAAAATCATCAACGACAACGCGCAATGAATATAATACCAACCAGTATTGACGGTGTTTTTATCATAGAGCCAAAAGTATTCAAGGATGCGCGCGGCTATTTCTTTGAGTCATTCTCACAAAGAGATTTTGAGAAGCAAATCGGCAAAATCAATTTTGTACAAGACAACGAGAGCATGTCCTCCTATGGGGTAATGCGCGGTCTGCACTTCCAGCGCCCGCCGTTCACCCAGAGCAAACTGGTGCGCTGTGTCAAGGGGGTGGTGCTGGATGTTGCCGTTGACATCCGCAAAGGTTCGCCCACATACGGACAGCACGTAGCCGTGGAACTTACAGAGGAAAACCACTTACAGTTCTTCGTGCCAAAAGGTTTCGCACATGGTTTCTCCGTACTCTCCGAAACAGCTGTGTTCCAATACAAATGCGATGATTTCTATCACCCTGAAGCCGACGGCGGAATATCCATTCTGGATGAATCCCTCGGCATTGACTGGAAGATACCAACAGATAAAGCCATCCTCTCGGATAAAGACACCAAGCACGCCCTGCTTAAGGACTTTGACACGCCTTTTCACTATAACAGGAAATCACTCGAACTATGAACATACTTGTAACTGGAGCCAACGGCCAGTTAGGCAACGAAATACGTATTCTTGCCGGCGGCATACCCGAAGACCATGCTCTGGCAGGTTCCCGCTTTATCTTTACCGATGTCAGTCAGCAAGAAGGCTGTGAGACGACATATCTGGACATCACAGACCTTGACGCTATCCGCAAGATAGTCAGCGACAACCACATAGATGCCATCATAAACTGTGCGGCATGGACCAACGTGGACGCTGCGGAGAGCAACGAGGCACTCTGCGAAAAGCTCAACGCTGACGCTCCTGAAAACCTCGCCATCGCCATCAAGGAGACAGGCGGATGGCTGGTACAGATATCCACCGACTATGTCTTTGGCAAAGAGCCATACAACAAACCCTGTCGCGAAGACCAGAAAGGCACGCCAACGGGTGTCTATGGCATGAGCAAACTCCACGGCGAACAAAAGATACAAGCCTCAGGCGCGAACTACGTCATCATACGCACAGCGTGGCTGTACAGTGAGTTCGGCAAGAACTTCTGCAAGACAATGCTCAACCTGACCGCAACGAAGCCTCAGCTCAAGGTTGTCTTCGACCAGACTGGCACGCCGACCTACGCCATGGACCTCGCCAAAGTCATTATCAAAATACTGGAACGCCCCGTGCAAGGCATCTACCACTACTCCAACGAAGGCGTGTGCAGTTGGTATGACTTCACCAAAATGATACAGGAATACAGCGGTCAGACAGCATGCGACGTCCAGCCGTGTCACTCCGATGAGTTCCCCTCTCCTGTCACACGTCCGGCTTTCTCTGTCTTGGATAAGGCAAAAATCAAGGAGACCTTCGGCCTCACCATTCCCTACTGGACTGACAGTCTTAAGACTTGCATACATAACATTATGAAATAATAATACACTAAATATATGAAAACTATCATCATCACCGGTGGTGCAGGCTTTATAGGAAGCCATGTCGTACGCCTTTTTGTCAACAAATACCCTGAGTACAATATCATCAATCTGGACAAACTGACATATGCCGGCAACCTCGCCAACCTCAAGGACATTGAGGACAAGCCCAACTATAAGTTTGTCAAGATGGATATCTGTGACTTTGACGGCGTCTACCAACTGATGCAGGACAACCATGTTGACGGCATTATCCACCTCGCCGCCGAGAGCCACGTGGACCGTTCCATCAAAGACCCGTTCACTTTCGCCCGTACCAATGTAATGGGAACATTAAGCATGCTTCAGGCTGCCAAACTCTACTGGGAGTCTTTGCCAGAGAAATATGAGGGCAAGCGTTTCTATCACATCTCAACCGACGAAGTTTACGGGGCGCTGGAGATGACCCACCCAGCAGGTATCCAACCGCCTTTCACCACCAAGGCATCATCAGGCAAGCACCATCTGGCATACGGTGACAAATTCTTCACCGAGGACCTGAAATATATGCCTCACAGTCCATACAGCGCATCCAAGGCAAGCAGCGACCATTTTGTTCGCGCTTTCCACGACACATACGGCATGCCCACAATCGTAACTAACTGTTCTAACAACTACGGCCCGTACCAGTTCCCGGAGAAACTCATTCCACTATTTATCAACAACATCCGTCACCGCAAACCGCTTCCCGTATACGGCAAAGGTGAAAATGTGCGCGACTGGCTCTACGTTGAGGACCATGCCCGTGCCATAGACCTCATCTTCCACAAAGGCACAGTGGCCGACACCTACAACATAGGCGGCTTCAACGAGTGGAAAAATATTGACATCATCAAGGTCCTCATCAATACTGTGGACCGTCTGCTGGGCCGCAAGGAAGGCGAGGATATGAACCTGATTACATACGTCACCGACCGTGCCGGTCATGACATGCGCTATGCCATTGACTCCTCCAAACTCCAGCGAGAACTGGGTTGGGAACCGAGCCTGCAGTTTGAAGAAGGTATAGAGAAAACTGTCCGTTGGTATCTTGACCATCAGGAGTGGATGGACAACATCACCTCGGGTGACTACGAAAAATATTACGACGAGATGTACAAAAACAGATAACATCATTACCGTCATCTTAACCTTTTAACATAAAATCCTCCATAGCGTAAACCGATGGAGGATTTTATGTTATTGTACACTTCTTTCTTAGTTGATATTTTTTCTGAAAAATACATTTTTAAATAATTCTTTGTAATTTTGCTTATCATATTCCTGAATAACATGATATTTAAAACTTATTATTAATCATTAAAACACAGTTTATGAGAAAATTTTTACTCTCTTGTGCATTACTCGTAGCAGGTATATCTGCGACTATAGCACAAACACCCGTAATC
>CACXEH010000087.1 GCA_902766625.1 uncultured Bacteroidales bacterium
GGGCGACGAAAAACAGTCATATGTTCAAGGTGCAGTGCAAAAGCGCCACATCTCCGGTGACCGTGCGTGTCACCGACTCGTTTGGCATGACCTATCAGCAGGTTGTCAACCGTCCTGTGCCGTTTGCCCTGACTTCTATAGACACGGCAAACACCATTGTCACGGGTATCAAAGAGACACGTTACGTTCCGGCTGACGGTATAGAGGTCTGTGGCGGAAACGGCAATATACGGATAACTGTCCAGACTGCCGCAATGGCACAGATTGTGGGTCTTGACGGTACTTACAAGACGGTACGTTTGGCGGAAGGTACCAACGACATACCTGTCGGCAAGCGTGGCGTCTATGTCGTCCGTATAAATGGAGCCAGCAAGAAATTGTTTGTTAAATAAGAAATGACTTACTGATAATAAGAACGGACTTTGGAACTAAGTACAGAGTCCGTTCTTTGCAAAAACTACAGACATGAGATTATATATAGCATCATCGTGGCGGAATACTTATTATCCGGAGGTGGTGGACAGCTTGCGGAATAGAGGTTTTGAAGTATATGATTTTCGTCATCCGCCTACGGGAGATCATGGATTCAAATGGGCGTATGTGGGTGAAGACTGGCAGGAATGGTCTCCGGAAGAGTATCGCCAGAAACTTGCTCATCCTCTTGCAGAACAACAGTTTAAGAATGACATGGACGCATTGTGCTCATGTGATGTCTGTGTGCTGGTACTGCCGTGTGGGCGGTCTGCCCATACCGAGGCAGGATGGTTTGCAGGAAAGGGAAAACCTGTAGTAGCTTATCTTCCTGAGCGCGTGGAGCCTGAACTGATGTACAAATTGTTTGATGCCGTTTGCTGTACAATAGATGAGGTCGTGGAAGTTTTGACTCATAAGGAATAGCAGAAATCCATGTTTGTGTCTTAAGAGTGGCAAAATCTTAAAAAAGTAGATTTGCAGCCTCGTTTTGTGTTAAATATGCAAGAAAAAGGTATCTTTGCAGAACAAAATGATATTGGTTTGATGAAAGTTTCGTTGTATCAACAAGACATAGTGTGGGATAATCCTCAGGCAAATCGTTTACACATAGAGCAAATGATGGCACAGAGTGAGACCTCCGATATGTTTGTGATGCCTGAAATGTTCAGTACAGGTTTTGCTACCCAGCCTGAGGGTATTGCAGAGCAAGAGCCTTCCGAAACGTTGCCATGGATGCAGGAGACGGCTATTCAAAATGGCGTGGCATTGGCCGGTAGTGTGGCAATACAAAGTGACGACAAATTCTACAATCGCTTTTATTTCGTCAAGCCTGATGGTAGTGAGGTACATTATGACAAACACCACCTGTTTACTTATGGCGGTGAAGACAAGCAATTTACAGCAGGGCAGGAAAGGGTTGTCGTTGAATATGGCGGAATACGCTTTTTGTTACAAGTGTGTTATGATTTGCGTTTTCCGGTGTTTAGCCGTAACAAGGGAGACTATGATGTAGCGATTTATGTTGCCTCATGGCCTGTTACGCGCGTCAAGGCATGGAGTCAGCTCTTGCGCGCCAGAGCTATTGAAAACCAGTGTTATGTTATCGGTGTAAATCGTACCGGCACAGATCCGGTGTGTCAATACAACGGCGGCAGTGCAGTCATCAGTCCTTATGGGGAGACTATTGCCGAATGTGAATGGGGAACGGAGATGACATGTTGCGCAGACATTGATATGGATGTGCTTTACAACTTTCGCAAGAAATTTCCTGTTCTCAACGATGCAGACGGATTCCAATTAACTTGATAATGCTATACATTATATAAATATACAAAATGAAACATAAACTTCTATTAGGTGACGAGGCAGTAGCTCTGGGTGCTATTCACGCAGGATTGAGCGGTGTTTATGCTTACCCTGGTACACCTTCTACCGAGATAACAGAATACATACAAAACAATGAATTAGCCTGCCGGCGTGGTGTGCATAGCCGTTGGTGCTGTAATGAAAAAACCGCTATGGAGGCAGCTCTTGGTATGAGTTACGCGGGCAAGCGTGCACTTGTATGCATGAAACATGTGGGGATGAATGTCTGTGCAGATGCTTTTGTCAATGCTGCTATCACTGGCGTGGGCGGTGGTCTTATCGTATTGGCGGCAGACGACCCTTCCATGCACTCGTCGCAGAATGAGCAAGACTCCCGTTTCTACGCCAATTTTGCCATGGTTCCTATCTTTGAACCGTCCAATCAGCAAGAGGCCTATGACATGATGGAGCAAGCCTTTGAGATGTCTGAAAAAATGCGTCTTCCAGTGTTGATGCGAATGGTGACACGTATGGCACACTCTCGTGCGTCTGTTGCTGTAAAAGATGAAGTGCGTGAGGAGAATCTGTTTAATCTGTCAGAAGGTAAGAACTGGGTGTTGTTGCCGGCCATTGCGCGCAAACAATATCAGGTCTTGTTGGATAAGCAACCCGACATGCTCCAAGATGCCGAGCAATCTCAGTTCAACAAACTCTGTCTGACAGAGAAAAAAGGATTAGGAGTTATTGCTTGTGGAATAGCGTACAACTATGTGCAGGAGGCGTGTTGTGATGAACTGTCCGGTATACTCAAAGTGTCTCAATATCCTTTGCCGGAGCAACAGATAAAACTGCTGGCAGCTAAGAGTGACACCTTGCTTGTAGTGGAAGACGGACAGCCTGTTGTTGAACAGTCCATTCGAGGAATTCTGGGCACAGATTATCATGTCAAAGGAAGACTCACTGGCGATTTACCCCGTACAGGTGAACTGACACCCGACAATGTGGCAAAAGCAGTGGGAAAGAAGGTTAAACTGACTTTTGAAAAAGCACAGAATGTAGTGGGCCGTCCCCCTGCATTATGTCCAGGATGTGGTCATAGGGATGTATATAATGCCCTCAATCAGGTTGCAGCTGAATATCCTCATGCCCGTATCTTCGGCGACATCGGGTGCTACACCCTCGGAGCATTGCCGCCATTCAACAGCATTGCAAGTTGTGTAGACATGGGCGCTTCTATCACTATGGCTAAAGGCGCCGCAGATGCCGGACTATTTCCTGCTATTGCTGTCATCGGCGATTCAACATTTACCCATAGCGGTATGACCGGATTGCTGGATGCTGTCAACGACAACGCCAATATCACAATTATTATCTCTGACAATTTGACGACAGCTATGACGGGTGGACAGGACTCGGCTGGCACAAATAAATTTGAAGCGATATGTCTTGGCCTTGGCGTACCTCCTGAGCATGTCCGTGTGGTCATTCCATTGCCGAAGAACATGGACGAGATAACGCGTATTATCCGTGAAGAAATCAATTACAAGGGAGTGAGTGTTATCATTCCACGTCGTGAGTGTATGCAGACACTCAGCCGTAAACTTCGTCAAAAAAAGATACAACAATGAAAAAAAACATTATACTTTCCGGTGTGGGCGGACAAGGTATTCTGTCCATTGCCACTGTTATCGGTGAAGCCGCTACGCAGTGTGGCCTCCATCTGAAGCAAGCTGAGGTTCATGGCATGAGTCAGCGCGGAGGTGACGTGCAAAGCAACTTGCGTCTCAGTACTGAGCCCATCTATAGTGACCTTATTCCCATGGGGCAGGCAGACCTTATTATCTCAATGGAACCCATGGAGGCTCTGCGCTATTTGCCATATCTCAACAAGGACGGCTGGATTGTCAGCAGCAGTAAGCCTTTGGTTAATATACCCAATTATCCTGACGAGAGCGACTTAATGGCAGAACTCAAGGCATTGCCTCATACAACGACTTGTGATATTGAAGTATTGGCGAAAGACAATGGGATTCCCAAAAGTGCGAATATGATATTGTTGGGTATGGCAGCAAAGGCTATAGATATCCTCACGCCTCAGCAGTTGCTTGACGCTATTGCCCGGGTATTTGCGGCAAAAGGAGAGAAAGTAGTAAATGATAATATTCAAGCCTTTGATATAGGACAAAAAATTGCATCATGAGGATATTCAGTAAGGAACTGGTAAGTGAAGCGACGCGTGTCTGCAATGTAGCAAACCTGCAGACAGCGACAATCGGAGAAATATTGCTGGTAGCTCAATATCTGGAAAAAAAGACGGGTATACCGTTTATTCGTATGGATCAGGGTTCACCAGGACTTCCTGTTAATGCTTATGGCGTAGAGGCTGAAAAGGCTGCTCTTGACCGCGGCGTGGGATCGCAATATCCTGCAGCCGCTGGTATTCCTGAGCTCAAAGAGGCTGCATCACAATTTATCAAAGCTTTTATAGATATCGATATAACATCGCGTGCGTGTATCCCAACAACAGGCAGTGTGGCTGCATCGTTTGGTTCGTTCATTGCATGCACACAACGTACGCCAGGCAAGGATAAGGTGCTGTTTATTGATCCTGGGTTTCCTATCCAGAAGTCACAGTTGCGTGTTCTCGGTATTCAATGGCGTGAATTTGACGTTTTTAAATTTCGCGGAGAACCGTTGCGCCAGCGGATAGAGGAAGAACTTCAGAAAGGTGACATTGCAGCGATTGTATACAGTAACCCCAATAACCCCACATGGATTTGTTTGGAAGAAAAAGAATTGCAGGTTATAGGTGAGTTGGCAACGCGATACGATGCTGTCGTGATGGAAGATTTGGCTTATTTCTGTATGGACTATCGACGCGATTTGGGTCATCCGTACGAGCCTCCTTTTGTGCCTACAGTGGCACGCTATACAGACAACTATATTTTGATGTTGTCATCATCCAAGATCTTTAGTTATGCCGGACAGCGCATGGCATTGGCATGTATCAGTGACAAACTCTTCGATCGGCAATTCCCGGCTCTGTCAGCGCGCTATCATGATACAGGCATTTTTGGACCGACACTCATAGCTTCTATCCTTTACATGATTACCAGCGGGTGTACAGCATCAACACAATATGGTTATGCAGAGATGCTAAGATTGGCGTGTGAGGGTAAGATTAATTTTGTTGAGGATACAAGAGAATATGAGCGGCGCGCCGATAGGATGAAGAAGATTTTTACTGGCAATGGCTTCCATATAGTTTACGACAAAGATGTTACTCAGGAAGTCGGTAATGGTTTCTTTTTTACCCTTGGCTACGGTCAGATGAGTGGAGGTGAACTATTGGAAGAGTTGATTGGCTATGGTGTCAGCAGTATTTCGCTTTCTACCACAGGTAGTCTGCAACAAGGCATCCGTGCTTGTACAAGTCGTATGCGCGAAGAGTTGTATCCTGTCTTGCAAGAAAGAATGCAAGCTTTTAACCAAGACCATCCGATAAATTAAACACAAATATTTTCTGTTATGATTTGGAACCCCAATAAAGAATGTATGAGTCGCGATGAGATGAGCGCTTTGCAGGGCAGGCGTTTACATAAAATCGTAGCATACGTCTATCACAATGTCCCTTTCTATCGCAACAAGTTGCAGGAAATGGACGTTACGCCCGATGACATAAATACAATTGAGGACATCCGAAAGTTGCCGTTTACCACTAAACAAGACTTGCGTGACAATTATCCTTTTGGCTTGCAAGCTGCTCCGCAAAGTGAGATTATTCGTATTCACGCATCGAGTGGCACGACAGGCAATCCGACTATTGTAGGCTACACCCGAAAGGATATCGGTGTTTGGAGTGAATGTATGAGCCGTTGTCTAACTGCCTATGGCGTGACGCGCGATGACACTTTTTCCGTTGCTTACGGTTATGGTCTTTTTACAGGCGGCCTAGGCGCCCATTATGGGGTGGAGAATCTTGGCGCTTCGGTCGTTCCGACATCTACGGGTAATACGGAAAAACATGTACGCCTTATCCGCGATTTAGGAATAAGTGGTATTGCCTGCACACCATCTTATGCGCTCTATTTGGCTGAAACGATGGAGAAGATGGGGATTACAAAGGAACAGATAAAATTGCGCGTTGGTGCCTTTGGTGCGGAGCCTTGGACAGAAAGTATGCGTGAGGAGATACAAAAGCGTTTGGGACTTAAAGGTTATAATTTGTATGGCTTGAGTGAAATTATGGGACCTTGTGTCAGTTACGAATGCAGTGAACAAAACGGGTCTCATATTTGTGAAGACCATTTCTATCCTGAAATCATTCATCCCGACACTTTGGAGCCCTTGCCGTATGGTCAAGTGGGTGAGTTGGTCTTTACTACGCTGACAAAAGAAGGTATGCCTCTGCTACGTTACCGCACGAAAGATTTATGCAGTTTGATGGATGACACATGTCCGTGTGGTCGGACTTCTGTGCGTATGGGTCGCATTATGGGCCGTAGTGATGACATGCTTATTATCCGTGGTATTAATGTCTTCCCCTCACAGGTTGAGAGTGTTGTCCTCAGTATGCCTGAGTTTGCTCCGCGTTATCTTCTGATTATTGACCGTATCAATAATTTGGATACCTTACAAGTGCAAGTGGAAGTGCGTCAGGAGTATTTTACGCAGGAAATGGATAATCTCGGTGCCATTGAGCGCTTGGAGAAGAAACTGGCGGATAAACTTAAGAGTGTACTCAGCATCAGTGCGAAGGTTCAATTAAAACCACCTGGAACTATTGAGCGTAGTCAGGGCAAGAGTAAATTTGTTATTGACAAACGCGTTCTAAAATAATTTTGACATGGAATATCCTCCTTTTTATAATCCAGAATATGAAACATTGGAGCGTTCTGAGTTGGAAGCTCTGCAACTTAAAAGATTGAAAGAGACTGTGGTCCATTGCATGCAGTCGCCTTTCTATAAAAAACGTTTTGCTGAAAATAAACTCACGCCCGATTCTATACAGTCGCTTGATGATTTGAAGCGCATTCCGTTTACGACTAAGCAGGATTTGCGTGACACATATCCCTTTGGTATGGCATCTGTACCTTTGGAAAAGTGTGTCAGATTACATTCGTCAAGCGGTACGACAGGAAACCCTACAGTTATTCTTCACACTCAGCGTGACCTTGACCAATGGGCTAATGCCTTGGCTCGTTGCATGTGGATGGTAGGGTTGCGTCCTTATGACGTATTCCAAAATTCATCTGGTTATGGCATGTTTACCGGCGGTTTGGGATTTCAATATGCCGCCGAGCGTTTGGGTATGCTCACTGTACCGGCAGCGGCAGGTAACACTAAGCGACAGTTGAAGTTTATTACTGATTTTGGTACGACTGCCGTTCACGCTATACCGTCATACGCTACACGAATATTTGAGGTTATGCAAGAACTCGGCATTGATCCTCGCCGCGACACACGTCTGCATACGTTGATTATAGGTGCTGAGCCCCATAGTGAGGAGCAGCGTCGGCGCATAGAGGAAATGTTGGGAGTAAAAGCCTACAACTCGTTCGGTATGTCAGAAATGTGCGGACCCGGCGTGGCGTTTGAATGTAAAGAACAGAATGGCCTTCATATCTGGGAGGATTACTATATTGTTGAAATCGTAGACCCCGATACGCTCGAGCCTGTTCCTGATGGCGAAGTTGGCGAAATGGTCCTCACCACTATCAACCGCGAGGCGATGCCATTGCTTCGTTACCGTACGCGTGACCTTACGCGTATACTGCCTGGTCCATGCCCATGCGGCAGGCAGCACAAGCGACTTGATCGTATGAAAGGCCGTAGTGACGATATGATTATCCTCAAAGGTGTCAATATCTTTCCGATACAAATAGAGCAAGTGCTGATGCAGTTTAAGGAATTAGGCAATAATTATCTCATCACCCTTGAAACGTCAGACTCCAATGATGATATGACCATTGAGGTTGAACTCAATCAACTGTTTACGGACGATTATTCCCGTTTGCAGATACTGACAAAAGAAATAACCCGGCAAATCAAAGATGAAATACTTGTCACGCCGCATGTCAAATTAGTGCCCAAAGGTGTATTGCCGCAGAGTGAGGGCAAAGCTGTTCGCGTGAAAGACCTGCGAAAGAAATTTTAATACAAACAAAAAGAAGCACCATGACAATCAATCAACTATCTATTTTTCTGGAGAACAAAAAAGGCACAATGCTGCAAGTGTTCCAGTTGCTCAAACAAGCTAATGTCCAGCTTATTGCCACCACCATAGCAGATACGGTGGATTATGGCATCCTTCGTATCTTGTGCGATGAACCTTCCCGGGCATATCAAGTGTTGAAAGAAGGCGGTATTGCTGTCGCTCTGTCTGATGTCTTTGCGATCGAATTGGATAATAAAGTCGGTCGTGCTGCTGATGCTATCAGCCTTTTCGCCTCTGAGGGTATAAGTATAAGCTATCTCTACTCCTTCATTATTGGCGGCAAGGGCATACTTATTTTCCGTACCGATAATGCTGATAAAGCCCGTGAGATTATTATTCTGAATAACATGAAATTTGTTGCAGAGAGTGATCTCTCTGCATTGTTATAAAGGAGAGCAGCTCTTTGTGTCAAATCATAGGTTGTTTGTTTTATCCTCCATTAGATACTTACAGACAGGAGATGTTTATATGTGTATATGGATAAGATAAAAATTATTACCTCGTATAAGGATTTCATTCTACGTATTATACGAGGTAGAGTGAGTTATGTTATCGTGGATGGAAAAAGTTCTGTCTGCGATAATTGTTTTTTTTCTATATGAAAATATCCTCAGGATATTCTATGTTTTCCAAAAAAAGTCCTTGAGCGGGAACGGAGTCACCTGCTACGCATCGGTCGCCACGTTGCACAACTTCCTTAAACTGCCCGAGCGTCATTCTGCCACGTCCGACATCCATAAGTGTGCCGACAATCGCTCGGACCATATTGCGGAGGAAGCGGTCGGCAGTAATTTCAAAATAATATTGTTCCGGTCCCTGGTGCACCCAGTGCGCCTGAGTGACATGACAAATGTTTGTCTTATTGTCGGAGTGCGCCTTGCAGAAACTGCCGAAATCGGTGTAGGTCATGAGAAACGCTGCCGCCTCATTCATTTTTTTAAAGTCCAGAGTGTAATAGATGCGTGTGGAGAAACGTGAGCTGAAAGGGTTTTTCTGCATTGAGATATAGTAATGATACGTCCGGGCTGTCGCACTGAAGCGCGCATGGGCATCGGCTTTGACAGGCACGATGCGATACACGGAGATGTCAGACGGTAACATACAATTCATCTTGAATGTCAGTTTGTCTGTATCCACAGTATTTCTAGTCTCAAAATGGGCAACCATCATACGGGCATGCACCCCAGTGTCAGTACGTCCTGCGCCCACGACAGACAGATTTTCTCCCATCAAGGTGCTCAAGACGTTCTGTAATGCTTCCTGAACGCTGATGGCATTGGGCTGAAACTGCCAACCGTGATAGCTTGTGCCGTCATAAGCAAGGTAAATGAAATAACGCATCTTCAGATTATCTTACGGTAATGTGGAAACACCCTTGTTTGACTTCGTATTTAATATAACACAATCCCTCTTGGCGCAAATCACGTAGAACTTCACTCAATACCCATTTCAGTGTGTCATCGCGCGTCTGTGGCAACGCTATGCTGTCTGGGTCATGGATGGCAGCATACTTGCTGTAACTGATATCGAACGTTGTACCGCGACAATGACAACTTTTGTCTGTGGCGTTCGGATTATATCGCTGTAGGTTCTTGATGTCTTCTTCTGTGCGTGTAAATGAAGTGACGATAATCTTGCTTGGGCGGATGTTCTTAATCATCAGAGAATCGATAAATGTTCGTCCGATATGATTGAGTAACAATTGGGCACGTGGAATAAGATAAGGAATAGAATTATGTAACTTCTTGACAGCATAATATGGACTGCTGCCGGCATATACCAGTTTTTCATAATTGACTTTGGCTGTTTCTGCCCTGTTGTCAAGAGGTTTGATGCCAATTTTTTCCGCTGTAGCCAGTTGGACGTCATTCAAGTCGGGGAAAGTGCGGTCAAAACTGCTGACGCTCAGGATACGATGCTTTCTGCCACTCGGTTTGCCGGAAAGGTCTTGAAGAAGTTCGTGAACAGCTTCAAGCAGGGAGTCAACTTTTATGGCATGTTGTATGACGGTATCTGTTTGTGCAACTGCGGGCTGTGAGGCTCTGGTATTTACGAATTTGTCGTGTGTCAATGAGGGAAAAATCAATCTGACAACAAATAAAATCAGTACAATGCCAATAAATGTTTTGATAAACTCCTTTTTGCCGTATCGGATTTTTTTAATCATCTCGTAAGTTTAATGCACAAAAGTACATAAAAAAGTTTTTTCTCTTCTGAGGAAATACGTATTTTTGCAGTTGAAGAATAAAGTTCATGATAGAAAAGCATCTTATATTGGATGAAATAGACCCCGTAGTGTTTTATGGTGTCCAGAACGCCAATCTGCGGATGATCAAATCTCTTTATCCTAAACTGCGCCTGATTGCCCGAGACAACGTAATGTATGTTCAGGGCGAGGAGGAGATGATAGCAGAGATAGAGGAGAAGGTGCATCGCATGGTTGATCACTGTGTCACATACAACAGACTTTCCGAAGAGGATATTTTGGAAATCGTTCACGGCAGTAAGACAGAAATTGAGAGCGGGCAAGACGGGACGATTGTCTACAGTACGACGGGTAAACCGATACGTCCCCGCAATGAAAACCAGCAGAAATTAGTCGAGGCGTTTTACAAAGATGACTTGATTTTTGCGACAGGTCCCGCTGGTACGGGAAAAACCTATATCAGCATCGCGCTTGCTGTCAGTGCGTTTAAGAAAAAGAAGATACGCAAGATTATCCTTTCACGTCCAGCCGTTGAGGCAGGAGAGAAACTCGGTTTCCTCCCAGGTGACATGAAGGATAAGATTGACCCGTATCTTCAACCATTATACGATGCGCTTGAGGAGATGGTACCTCATACACGGCTCCAGGATTTAATGGATCAGAATATCATTCAGATTGCTCCACTTGCTTTTATGCGTGGACGTACTCTGAACGATGCCGTCGTTATCTTGGATGAAGCGCAAAATACGACATCCAGCCAGTTGAAAATGTTTCTCACCCGTATGGGAAGCAACACCAAGATGGTCGTGACGGGTGATTGTACCCAAATAGACCTGCCTTCCTCACAACACTCAGGCCTGATTGAGGCGATGTCAATCTTGAGAGGCATAAAAAACATCGCTTTTGTAGAATTTACTAAACATGATATCGTCCGTCACAAATTGGTGACACATATCGTGGAGGCATACGAGAAAGTCTCACAACAACGCAAAGAAAATAAAATAAAAAATACACAACAATGAGCAAAGCATTAGTTCATACTGATTTCCACTTCAAAAATCAAAAGAGTGTTTACCACGGCAAAGTCCGCGATGTGTACAATATTAATGACGAGTTGCTGGTCATGGTGGCTACCGACCGTATCTCGGCATTTGATGTTATTCTCCCCGAGGGAATTCCTTATAAGGGACAGGTTCTTAATCAGATAGCATCTAAATTTTTAGACGCTACGGCCGATATCTGTCCTAACTGGAAACTGGCTACGCCTGACCCTATGGTAACTTCCGGTATCTTATGTAAAGGCTTCCCTCTTGAAATGATTGTGCGTGGCTACCTGTGCGGCAGTGCGTGGCGTGCATACAAGAGTGGCGTGCGTGAGATATGCGGTATTAAGTTACCGGAAGGAATGAGGGAGAATCAAAAGTTTGAAAATCCTATCATTACTCCGACCACCAAGGCTGAATATGGCGAGCATGACGCAGATATCTCCAAAGAGGAGATCCTTGCGAAAGGGTTGGCTACTCCTGAAGAGTATGAGTTGTTGGAGAAATACACGTTGGCCTTGTTCCAACGCGGTACGGAAATTGCTGCTAAGCGTGGTCTGATACTTGTGGATACGAAGTATGAGTTTGGCAAAGCCGACGGGAAAATCTATCTTATGGATGAGATTCATACACCAGATTCCAGCAGATACTTCTACAGTGATGGCTATCAAGAGAAATTTGAGGCAGGCGAATCTCAACGGCAGTTGTCCAAGGAGTTCGTCCGTGAATGGCTGATGAGCAACGGTTTTCAGGGCAAAGAGGGACAAAAAGTTCCCGAGATGACACCGGAAATCGTTCAGAGTATAAGTGACCGCTATATCGAGTTGTATGAGCACATCACGGGTGAAACATTCGTCAAGGAGGACCTCTCAGACTTGAGCATGCGTCTGGAAAAGAATATAGCAACCTATTTAGAGCATTAAAGATTATGGCAAAGTTTTCGATGACAAATACGGTCATGGCACTCGCCACACGCTTTGACGATTTGGGAGATTGGACTGTAGAACAACAATTTGTGTTGCAAATGGGGTCAAGCTACTTGTTGGCTCATGGCATAGGCACTCCTTTGAAAAAGGATGCAACAACAGTTGTGGATATACCGGAAGACGGTGATTACACCATATTTGTACGCACTAAAAACTGGACAGCGTATTGGTCGGATGGCAAGACACCCGGCATCTTTCAGGTGCTGGTAGACGGTAAGGCCGACACCGCTGAGTTTGGTCTTGGCAAAGCCGGTGAGACAAGAAAGGAGCGGGCTCAATGGTACTGGCAAAAAGGCGGAGTCTACACTCTAAAAAAAGGAAAGCACACGCTGGCATTGCATGACTTAATGGGACTTGACGGCCGTTGCGATGCGATAATCCTCACGAAAACAGCCGATGTTCCAGGTGATTCATTGGAAGAGTATAAAACTTTGCGAGAGACGCTTTTGCCTGAACCGGTCGTAGACAAAGGCACTTATGATTTCGTCATTGTCGGCGCTGGTATGTCAGGACTGTGTGCCGCTATTGCTGCGGCCCGTTTTGGCTCTAAGGTCGCTCTTATTCAAGACCGCTATATCTTAGGTGGCAACAACTCGTCGGAAGTGCGCGTGGGCCTGGGCGGACAAATCAATATGGCGCCTTATCCTTCATTAGGCTACATCCTTAACGAAATAGGCCCTGATCGTATAGGCAATGCCCGCGGTGCCCATCACTATCAGGACTGGAAGAAGATGGATGTTATCCTTGCAGAGAAAAATATAACACTGTTTACCGGTTATACCGTCGACGCTGTCGAGATGGATGGAAACAAGATTAAGTCAGTTACGGCAGTTGAGGCTACTAAGCAGGACCGCATCAAGGTGAGTGGTTATGTCTTCTCTGACTGCACAGGTGACGCCCATCTGGCTGTTATGGCAGGCGCAGAAACCCGTATGGGCCGTGAGGCGCGTAGTGAGTATGGTGAGAGCCTTGCACCGGAGATAGCCGACGGATACACCATGGGTGTGTCCATAGAATGGTACTGTGAAGACTGGAATACACCATGCACCTTCCCCGACTCCATTGACTGGGGACTGCGTTTGGATGAAGATACTGTTGAACCGGTTCACCGTGCCAATTGGTACTGGGAAGTCGGTATGAGAGATGATCAAGTGGAAGAGGCTGAGAAAATCAGAGACTATGGCATGTATGTCGCTTATTCGACTTTCTCATATTGCAAGAACCGCCTGGCGAAGAAAGAAGACTGGGAATGTACACATCTTACATGGGTCAGCCATGTTTCCGGTAAGCGCGAGAGCAGACGAATTATTGGCGACTATGTTTTGCGTGAGCAGGATCTTACGCGTCCGATTCCCCATGAGGACGGGACGTGTACAACGACATGGCGCATAGACCAGCATTATCCTATGGAGAAAAACTCAGCCGATTATCCTAATGAAGAATGGATGAGTTACGGCAAGTTGGTCCCTATTGATCCTTACGCTATTCCTTACCGCTGTCTGTATTCAAAGGATATAGAGAATATGTTCATGGCAGGACGTGATATTTCAGTAACCCACATTGCTCTTGGCTCTGTGCGCGTGATGCGTACTTGTGCCATGATGGGTGAGGTTGTTGGTATGGCTGCTAATGTGTGCGTGAAGAAAAAGCTGATGCCGCGTGACATCTATAAGACCAATTTCCAAGACTTGGTTGAGCTGATGAAAAAAGGTGCCGGCCGCACGGATGTGCCTTATACACAGTTCTATCATCAGGTTGACCGCACGGGCCATCAGGCTGAAGACAGATAACCGCTCGTTCATGTTATAACAAAGGCAACCATATGAGCATAATTGACTGGGGTATAGTCGTCCTTTTTATAGGAGCGCTGGTGACAATCGGGTTCCTCTTTTCTCACCGCAACAAGAACATTGAAGACTATTTTCTTGGCGGGCGTTCTATACCCGCATGGCTGGTTACGCTGGCTGCAACAGGTACGTCTATTAGTGCAGGCACATTCGTTGGCTCGCCTGAGTTGGGATTTAATACCAACTTGACCTATCTGATGTTGTGCATAGGGGCAGTTTTCGGCGGTTTAATCGTCGCCTCCCTGATACTGCCGAAATTATATAATGCCAAGACCATAACAATATACGGTTTCATTGGTGACAGACTGGGCAATGCTGCCCACCGCTCATCAAGTGCAGTGTTTCTGTTGGGCCAGCTCTTCACGAGCGGTTCCAGATTATTTATTGCCGCTATTGCTGTCTCTGTGATATTGTATGGCAGTATTCAGTTTGACTGCCTGATGTACTCCATTATCATACTTGGTGTCATCAGCACCATTTACACCATGGCGGGAGGCATCAAGGGCTTGATATATATAGACACCATACAGATATTGCTGGTTGTGGGCTCAGGACTGGCGGCACTCGTTTTTCTGTATTGCCAGATGTCTCCTGATTTAAGTATGTCGGATATATATCATCATCTTACCAACGGTGAGGTCAAGACTGCTGCGGCAGGTTGGGTTGCCGGTGACAAGTTGCAGATAGTCGACCCATCTTTCCGCTTTGATGTGCCGTATAATCTCGTTGGTGCGTTGGTAGGCTGCACAATATTCAAGGTGGCTCAATTCTCGACCGATCATGAGTTTGTTCAGCGGCAGCTGACGTGCAAGTCAGTACGCAAGGCCGGCACATCGTTAGTCTATTCCCAAATTATCAGTCTGCCCATCGTGTTGATATTCTTGTCTATAGGCTTGCTCTTCTTCGTTAAGTATACCACCGATGCAGACCCGACCGCCATTATGCAATACAAACAGGATGCGCGTGACATTTTTCCGCAGTACATCTGCAATGTCATCCCGACAGGTTTGCGCGGATTAATGATTGTGGGATTACTCGCAGCAGCCTTGTCCAGCTTCAATTCAGCCATCAACGCCATGGCGAGCAGTTTTGTTGCTGACATATACCTGCCGCTCCGCCAGAAAATCCATAAAGGCATCGAGAGCAACAGTGAGCAGATATCGTCTTCTAAAAAAATGGCGACCTTGATGGGTGCGGTGCTGACGGCGTTCGCTATCTTCACTGCTATCATGCAAGAAAAGAGCGGACTCAATTTGGTTGACTTTGCTACAGGTGTCATGAGCTTCTCCTATGCTGGTATGCTTGGTGTCTTCATGTGTGCTTTGTTTACCGATAGGGGTAACACAGCCAGCGTGATTTCTGCACTCATTGTCGGTATACTCGTGGTGCTTCTTGTGCAGCCTTACGTTTTAGGTCCTCTTACGGAGCAACTTCTTGGTGAACGTATGTTGCTGGCATGGCCGTGGTGGACACCGATAGGCGGTCTGTGCAGTTTCTTGGTATGCTACATGGGAAAGCGCAAGGCTTAATCTGTTATCTATCTTCCTGATGACTATCCTGCCGATATAGACATCGGCAGGATAGTTGTTTTCTTTGTCTCTGCCTGAACAGCTATAGAAGTTTTATTATTTGACAGGTAGAGAGAAAAGTGTTGACTCGATGTATCGTTGGTTCCGGCCCGTGGAACATAAGTTCCAGCCTGTGGAATGTCGGTTCCAGCCAATGGAACTTATGTCCTACCCGATGGAACGGAAAACATCTCGGCAATAAATATCCGGCTATTGTCGTGGCAATATCATTTTATTTGCCTGAAGTTTTAACAGAAGTCAGTAATATTTTTATGTCTATAACTTGAAAAAACTGCAATGAAATGCGTTTTATTCAATAAAAAATATTTACTTTGCATGCTAAAATGAGCAGGATAAAACATCTTA
>CACXEH010000088.1 GCA_902766625.1 uncultured Bacteroidales bacterium
CGGATGCTGAGTTTTCATTCTGTCGGCAGTGAGGGCGTTCATGCGTGAACAATCTTGCAATTCATGCCGGCATATTTTCCGTTCCACCGGGTAGAATATATATATTCTGCATAATGGAACATACATTCCATCCTATGGAACGTATGTCCCACGGGATGGAACTGAAAACATTTCGGAATAAAATCACAGCATATTCCTTTTGCCATTCTTACTATATTGTCTATTTTTAAATTAATGTTCACGTCGGCAGAAATATTTAGTTCTCCTAAGAGGAGAATATTAGCGTTTTTTATATAAAATCAACATTATTATTGACTTCTTTTGTTGAAAAGTACGTATTTTTGTATTCTAATAGATTGAGTTATTAATCAAATATGAGAAAACTGCTTGTTAAGGTTGTTATATTGGCACTGATATCGTCTTTCGGGATGACATCATGTAATTCTGAAACAGATTATACGACAACTAATTATGGTAGCAATCATTGTGCGGTTACATATATGCTTTTAGGTACTTTGTACCGTGATATACACACCCAAAATTCATCAGGTAAAGATTCGGTTTACACCACGACGATGTCTGGTAGTCAGTATATGTTGTATATTGATCAATATAAGGGTGAAATATATAATCCCGACTCCTTGCCCTTAGGAACGAGGACAGACAAAGTCGTGTTCTCTTCTGTATCGTATGACGGTATCTTGGCCTATCGTACAGAAAATGGTACGGACACGCTTTATTCTACGGGTGACACTATAGATTTTACTAATCCGCGTCTGTTTACGTGTTTTTCGTATTCAGGTTCTGCAAAGAAAACATATACCGTACACATTAATGTTCATCAGGTAAACACAGAGGCGTTTGTGTGGAATCAGGTGCACCAGGGTCTGAATCACCTTCAGGCGCTCACATCTCAACGTGCTTTCTATAAAGGTGACACGATTTATGTGTTTGCCTTGGCGGATAATGCACCTGTGCGCATTGCGATGCCGATTAAGGAGAATGTGGCCTCCAGTATAGTAGATACTTTATCTCTGGCAGGTTTTAAGCCAGAGAATGTGCAGCAATTTGGCAATAAATTTTATACACTCGAAAATGGCGTGCTGATGACTTCTTCCGATGGTGCAGCATGGACTGCTGCAAACACCACTTTTACCGCTGATGCCCTTGTGGCAGTGAGCAGCACTATGATTTTTGCGACAAAAGAAGGTAAGATGTATCATTCTGAAGATGCCGTTAATTGGGAGCTTGATGAGATTGAAAGTCATGCGGACAAACTGCCGACTTCTGCTTTCACCTCGGCTTGGGCCCCGATGTTATTCAATGAAAATTTTGAATATCTTATTTGTGGCGGAACCAATGCTGACGGAAATGTGGAGTGGAGAAAAGTCATTGACAACAAGGGACACAACACAGAGCCGTGGAGTTTATATCAATTCGGAGAAGAAAAGGCATATCCTTACCCTGCGGGTCCTAATGTACAGATACTGGCGTATGATTCAAAAATGTTTGCGATGGGAACAGAAGGTGATACATTGTCATTGTTCTATGTCAGTACAGATATGGGACGCACATGGCGGCCACAACGTAATTCATATCAGCATCCTCATGCCATCAAAGCGTCAAATTTCAGCTGGGCCATTGATGACGAGAAATACATATGGATAATCTGCGGAGGTTCGGGCGAAATATGGCGCGGACGTATTAACAGATTAGGTTTCCAGCCTAATCAAACAGCTTTCACGGAATAATGTTGCCTAAAGGAAGAATATTTTTAATCATTGCACTTTTCGTGGCATTTGCTTCGCAGAAGGTGACAGCTCAGGACGATGCTGAATTCCGGATGGAAATAGGCGGCGGTCTTGGAACGTCCTTTTATTTGGGTGATGTCAACTCATCGCTGTATAAAAACCAGCGGTTGGCGGCTACGGCATTGTGGCGTTACCTGTTTGATCATCACAACGTTTTGAAGTTGCAGATGAACTATGGCGGTGTGAAGGGAAATGGTGAGGCAAACAACGATTTTATGCCACAAAATCCCAATAGCGGTACGGCTTCACCGACACCTTACCTATATAGTTTCTCTGGTTCGGTGATAGATCTGAATTGCATGTATGAACTAAACTTCTGGCCATATGGCTACTATGGAGGATACATGGGGTATAAGCGTCTGACCCCGTTCTTGCAGCTCGGCATAGGAACGACTTATGCAACGGCATCAAAAAAGATGTCCCTGAATATACCTATAGGCTTTGGTGTGAAATACCGTCTGGCTAAACGGTTGAATCTGTCGTTTGATTGGGCCATGCATTTTGGGCTTTCAGACAACATAGATAATTTGGAAGACCCTAAAGGTATAACATCTGAGGCTTTTAAGAATAAAGACAGTTATTGTACGACAATGTTGACGCTGACATACAGTTTCGCACCGATATGTCCTAATTGTAATAAGGCAGATTGACACTTTTGTAATTATTTGAGCAATGACATATAGAGAACAGTTAGATAAGAATCGTATACCAAAGCATGTCGCCATTATTATGGACGGCAATGGCCGATGGGCGAAAATGCATGGGCTTGAGCGCAGCCAAGGTCATCAGAAAGGTGTTGATGTGGTACGCGAAGTGACGGCAGAGGCTGTCCGTATAGGTATAAAGTTTCTTACCTTATATACTTTTTCGACCGAAAACTGGAATCGCCCTTCTGACGAAGTCGCAACTCTCATGGGCTTGATTTTGAATAATTTGAGCAACAAGTTGTTCATGGATAATAATGTGCGACTGATTTGCGTGGGAGACAGTTCCCGTATGCCGGAAAACGTATTGGTACATATCAGGCAGCTTATAGAGGACACAAAGAACAATACCAGTATGACAGCTGTATTGGCATTGAGTTATTCTTCCCGTTGGGAAATAACAAAAGCCGTACAAGATATTGCGAAAGAGGTGCAAGAGGGTAAGCTCAATGTTGATGACATCAATGAGACGGTTCTGAATAACCATATGGCTACAAACTTTATGCCTGATCCCGAATTGCTCATACGTACTGGCGGTGAAAAACGGTTAAGCAACTACTTGCTGTGGCAGAGCGCATATTCCGAATTATACTTTTGTGACACATATTGGCCTGAGTTTACAGGTGAAGACCTCTGTAAGGCTGTTTTGGATTATCAGCACAGAGAACGTCGTTTTGGTAAAACAAGTGAACAGATTAATGAAGACTGTAATGCGATTTAAGATATTTTTCCAACGGGTTATTTACCTCTTGCTGTTAGGCGCGATATCGTTGCCGGCGATGCAGGCTCAGGATGAGGTTGTCAAGGTTAATCCTAAGATAGACTATACATCATCGGCATCCGATTATATTGTTGATGGAATTATTATAGATGGTGTGAAGGAATATGATGAGAGCGTCCTGCTCGGCATATCCGGTTTGTATGTAGGACAGCAGATTTCATTCCCCAAAGCAGATAATGCCATCACGCAGGCCATCAAGAATTTCTGGGCGCAAGGTCTGTTTTCAGATGTGTCAATCAGCGCTGACAGTATAAAGGGAAAGAAAATTTATCTGCGCATCTATCTTGCGGCTCTGCCTCGTATATCCGTACTGAATTTCTACGGCATAAAGAAGAGCGAGCGTGAGGACCTCGAGGAAAAATGTGGCTTGAAGAAAGACAATCAGATAAGCACAAATATTATAGACAGGGCGAAGATTGTCATGCAGAATTACTTTGAGGAAAAAGGTTTCAAGAATGCGTCGATAGATATTGTCCGTACGGATGATCCCGATAGAAAGAACTATGTTAAGGTTGATGTGAATATTGATAAGCACAGTAAGGTCAAAGTACACAAAATCTATCTTACGGGCGTGGACCCCACGCGTGTCAAAGGTGTCAAGAAAGCTTTATCCAAGACAAAAGAGGTTAACCGCTTCGCCAATCTGTTCCGTTCAAAGAAATTTGTTGCAGACAAGTATGCTGAAGACAAACAGAAGGTTATCAAAAAGTATAATGAATGGGGATATCGTGATGCATATATCACCTACGACACAATCAAGCCGTTTGATGAGAAGCACATTGATGTTTACATAACCATAGACGAGGGCAACAAATATTATATCCGTAATATCACTTGGGTTGGCAACACTGTCTATACATCTGAGGCGATGAACCGCGTGTTGAATATGCAAAAGGGCGATGTATATGATCAGAGCCACTTGGAAAAACGTTTATCGGCTGATGACGATGCTATTGCCAACCAATATTATAACAATGGTTACGTGTTTAGTCGTGTGACACCGGTAGAAACCAATGTGGTCGGCGACTCCATAGATCTTGAGATCAGGGTGATAGAAGGTCAGCAGGGACACCTTGGGCGTGTGAGAGTCTCAGGCAACGAACGTGTCTTCGATGAGGTGATACGCCGTGAACTGCGCACCAAGCCAGGCGACTTGTTCAACAGAGAGGCGATAAAGCGTTCAATGCAAGACTTGGCGCAGATGGGCCACTGGGATCCTGAGAAAATGGAACCTGATATTAAACCTCATATGGAGGATGGTACCGTTGATTTGACATATAAGTTGACCCCGAAGAGCAGCGACCAGTTGGAAGTGTCTGCCGGATATGGTATTATGGGTATTACGGGAAGTGTAGGTATCAAATTTACCAACTTCGCGCTTCAGAATCTATTTAAGAAGGACCAGCGACATCGCATGTTCCTGCCTCAAGGTATGGGCCAGAGCATTGAGATAAAAGCGCAGACCAACGGAACTTATTATCAGCAGTATAGCATAGCGTTTGAGGACCCTTGGTTTGGCCGCCGTCGTCCTAATAACCTGTCCATCTCACTCTTCTACTCAAAGCAGACTGACGTAAACAGTAATTTCTATAACAGTAATTATTATAATTATTATTATCAAAGTCTGTATGGTTATGGTTCAACGGGCAATTATTACAACTATGCCGATTACTATGACCCCGACAAATATGTCAAGATGTTAGGTGGAAGCATAGGCTGGGGCAAACGTCTGCATTGGCCCGACGATTACTTTACCTTTACGGCAATGCTGTCGTACTCCCGTTACATGCTGCGCAACTGGTCTTATTTTATCATGAGCGACGGTCAGTGCAACAACATTAACCTTACGTTGGCATTGCAGCGTAATTCTTCCGACCAGATTTTCTTCCCGCGCAGCGGTTCAGATTTTGTCTTTTCCGTGACGGCTACTCCACCGTTCTCCTTATGGGACGGCAAAAACTATGCTGCTTTGGCGGCCAATCCGCGAAGTTCCACGTATATGGACGAAATGCAGCAGAAATATCGTTGGGTAGAATATAACAAATGGAAGTTTTCACTGAAGACATATACTTCACTCGCAAACATAAAAAAGACACCGGTCTTGATGACCAGGACAGAGTTTGGTCTTTTGGGTTATTACAATCGTCATAAACGTTCTCCGTTTGAGACTTACTATATGGGCGGTGACGGTATGTCGGGTTATACAACAGGTTATGCTCAGGAGATGGTGGCATTGCGTGGTTATGAGAACGGTTCTCTCACACCTTACGGCTCAGAAGGTTATGCCTATAGCCGTATGATATTGGAGTTGCGTTATCCGCTGATGCTGGATCAGACCAGTATATATGCTTTAGCCTTCGTCGAAGGCGGTAATGTGTGGACACGCTGCAGCAAGTTCAACCCGTTCAACATGAAGCGTTCTGCAGGTGTGGGTGTGCGCTTGTGGTTGCCGATGATTGGCTTGATGGGCATTGACTGGGCGTATGGATTTGATAAAGTTAATGGGTCTATGGCTGAAGCGGGAAGTAATTTTCACTTCATGATTGGCCGCGAATTATAAAATTTGTAGAATATGAAAAAGAAAAATGTTTTAGCATTGTTGCTGTTGGCGCTTGCGGTACTTCCGTCCGCTGCGCAGAAATTTGCCTTGGTTGACATGGAATACATTCTTAAGAACATTCCGGCTTACGAGCGTGCCAATGAACAACTTAATCAGACTTCCAAGAAATGGCAGTCTGAGGTTGAGGTGTTGAATAAACAGGCAAAGACATTGTATGATAACTATCAGAATGAAAGTGTGTTCCTCAGTGCCGAACAGAAGAAAGTCAAGGAAGAGGAAATCCTGAAGAAAGAGAAGGAAGCAAGCGAACTGAAGAAGAAATATTTTTCTCCGGAGGGCGAGTTGTACAAAAAGCGCGAAAGTCTGATAGGTCCTATACAGGACGAGATTTACACTGCCGTAAAGACGGTTGCAGAGCAGCGCGGTTACCAGTTGGTGCTTGACCGCGCCAGTGATAATGGTATCATTTTTGCGTCTCCTGCAGCAGATATTTCAAACGAAGTGCTTGGAAAATTAGGTTATTCCAAATAATAAAAGTATTTTTGCACATTGTTAGATTATAGTTGAGAATAAAAATTAACAAAATTGATATGAAGAAATTACTTATTTTGGTGCTCTTTATTGCACCGTTAAGCCTTTGCGCACAAAAGTTCGGTCACTTTAATTCTGCGGACATTATACAGGCTATGCCTGAATATAAGACCTCTCAGGAAGAGTTGCAGAAACTGCAAAAACAATATGAGGATGAGATTAAGGCAATGCAGGATGAACTGACACGCAAGAGCCAGGAGTACGAAAAGGATAAAGCCACTTTGCCTGATAATATCAAGCAGCGCCGTGAACAGGAAATGCAGGAACTTTATGGTCGCATTCAGCAGACTTCTCAGGATGACCAGCAGGCACTTCAAAAGGCTTCTGGTGAGAAGATGCAGGCTATTGCAGATAAGGTAAAGACTGCTGTCAAGGCTATTGGTGATGCTGGCGGTTACGTTTATATTATGGATGTGACATCTGGTATACCTTTTATCAGTGAGAAATTGAGCACAGATATTACTGCTGAACTCAAGAAGAAATTAGGTTTGCAATAATCTGAAATCTCAATATCAAAATGGCGGAATGCACATTGTGTGTTCCGCCATTTTTGTATTATGCCCAATCTGAAATCTTATTTTCGCAGGATGTCGAAAAGGTCACATTATCATGTCTGCCACGATGATGTTGTGGTCAGAGAGGAAATGCTCGCCGGATTTAGTGCTGATAATTGTCATCTTCCTTGTGGTAAACTCCGGTGTGGTAAAGATGAAATCAATGATGGTATTTGTGTCCTCTTCTGGAGCTTTAAGATTGTTTACCGTACTTGTTCCGATGACCTTCTTCGCGTTCGTCCAGCTGTCTTTGAGGAGGAACACGCGCGACCTCAGGGCATTGTAGAAAATGTCCTCACTTGTCTTTGCGAAGTTGCCCATCATGACGATAGGTGTTTTGTTGGTCATCTTGCTCAGTTGTATCTTGATGAGCATAGAGGCGTCTTGACGGTAATTATCGTCAATGCTGTCCCACTGGGTGTTGGCCACCATGAAACTTTCGCCCGTCTTGATGTGCTGGAAGATACTCCAGAAGATACTGCTGACATGATTGGAATTCCAACTCTTGGCAGGAACGTCAGGCGTGTCTGCAATGTAGAACGTACCTCGGTCTACCAGTTTTAACACTTTGCTGTTATAGAGCAAGGGGTTGGTGTGTTGGTGTGTGAAACCTGATGCGACTTTTTCATCTGCAACGCTGTATTCGGGCAGACCTTGGGCGATGTCGCTGAGTTGCAGTGAGTCCACGTCTTGCAGACCGATGATGTCTGCCTGCAATTTGTGCAGTTTGATGCATATATCTGTACTGCGGCTCGTCCAGGGCATATATGCATCGCCTTCCTCCATATTCATGACATCAAAGGAGGCCATGCGGAGTTTGATGCTTGCCTCTGAAGGCATTGCCGTCAGAATTCCCACAATAAAAGTAATGATGTAAGTGTACTGTAATCTCATTTTCTTAGTATTTTATTGTATCGTTTGGGGTTGCGCAACAGTTCGACAGCCTCATGGATAACTTTATCTTTTTGCAGGATAGATGCGTAGTAACCTCTGCGGTAGTAGTATCTCAAACAAATCTCTGCGTTCAGTTCCTGAACGATATCTTTTTTCCAATAGTTGAAATCGTGATTGATGTCGTGTGACAGTTTCTTCTCCAGTGCGTCAAACTCAGCTGTGGCGCTGTCGCCATAACCTTCGTGCTTGGCTATCTTACGTAATTCCTGCAGAGCTTTGAAACTCTGTCTGTCATAGGTGAAATCGCTCCCGGCGATAAACTGCTTAAACTCTTCAAAATCGTTATCGCTGATGCAGAACGATTTGGCGTCAGCGATAGTGTCATGTAGGTTGCGATATTGCGTGCAGTAATCCTGCAGTCTGTCGCTGGCGCGGAGATAATAAATGAGGTTGGGCAAGGAGTCAGAAGCCACCTTGATGTCAGGTGTCACACCGCCGCCATCGCGCACTTCACGTCCTGCAGAGGTTTTGAAGACATGTGTCAGACTGTCTGGCGTGCGGTATGCCTCGCCCGATGGCGTCCGTCGGGAGTAGTCCAGTGCTTGGATGCATCGCCCGCTGGGGATGTAATAATGGCTCGTTGTCAGCTTGAGGACGGAACCGTAGGGCAATTCGTGAGGCTGTTGCACAAGTCCTTTGCCGAAGGTGCGCTCACCCATGATGACCGCCCTGTCCAAATCTTGCAGGGCACCGCAGGTAATCTCGGAACTGGATGCCGAGTGGCCGTTTACGAGAATGACAAGAGGGATGTCAAGGTCTTCGGGTTTGTTGCGTGAGAAATATTTCACGTTAGACGTCTTATACTTGCCTTTCATACTCAGTATCAGTTCGCCTTTGGGCACAAAGAGATTGACCAGATCAACTGCCTCGATGGCCAGACCGCCGCCGTTGTCGCGCAGGTCCAGCACCAGAGACTTGGCTCCCTGTTTCTTAAGATCCTGCAGGGCTTTCAGCACATGGTCTGAGCAACCGCGTGTGAACGTTGTCAACTTGATAAATCCGATACTGTCGGTAAGCATGGCAGAGTAGGGAACCGCTGCCATAGTGATGTTGCTACGGTGAATCTCAAAGCGCAAAGTGTCTTTGACGCCGGGCCGCTCCACTTCCAGAATGAATGACGTGTTGGGGTCACCGCGCAGTTGGTTGCTGATGCTGCTGGTGTACTCGTCGGTCGGTTTGTCGCCCTTCTTGCCCGTGTCTTTCCCCGCGATAGACAGGATGATGTCGCCAGCTCTCACGCCGGCAACAGCCGCAGGCATATTCTCGTAGGGCTCAAAAATCATACAGCGGTCTTTGTCCTTGTAATAGCGTATGACGGCACCGATGCCCGCATACTTCCCTGTAGTCAGCGCTTGCAGATTGCGGGTGTCTTCGGCTGGAATGTACTCCGTGTAGGGGTCCAGTCCGCCCAGCAGGTACTGAATGGCGTCGGGTATCAGCTTCTCGGCGTGAAGTGTATCAACATAATACTCGTCGAGAGTGCGGTATACTCGGTTGAATAAATCAATATTCTTGCCTATTTCATAAGAGTGGCTTTTCTGACCGTATGCGGTCAGGCTGACAAGATATAGGATAACATATAGTAATCTCTTTCTCATGACATAACGGTTAAAATTGCAGGCCACGCCTGATGTCTTGCCAAATATCCTTAGACAGCGTGGCGCCAATATGCTGAATCATCTCTGCTGCAACAGTATTCCCTGTCTGCAGACAGGAGGCAATGTCTTCCCCCTTGGAGTAGGCGTACAGAAAGCCTCCGGAAAAACTGTCACCGGCACCGGTGGTGTCTGTCACGTTGCTGACATGAACGCCTGGAGCGCTGTAAATCTTGCCTTGGGTGTAAGCGCACGCACCTCTGCTACCCATTTTCACGACAGCAATCTTGCAGATTTTCTCCATCTCCCTTGCCGATGCTTCGGCGCTCAGACCCGTCAGAGCCGTGCTTTCTTCTTCATTGGCAAAGACGATATCTACATATTGTTCAATGAGCTGGCTAAAGAAACTCCGCTCTGACGACACAACATTATAGCTTGCCAGATCAAGGCAGGTGGTCATGTCCTTTTCTTTAGCCCATCTCAAGACGGTTGATATGAGGTCATGATTCTGCACCAGATAGCCTTCCACGTAGAGCGTGTCGTAACTGTCGAGAAGATCAGCGGAAAAATCGGTGTGCGACAGCAACGCTGACGCACCGAGATTGTCGGCGAAAGTGCGCTGTCCGTCGGGCGTTATGAAAGTTGAAGCAATGCCTGTGGGATAGCCCTGCATCGTGATGAGGAAAGGCTTGACTTGATGTTCTTCCAACGCGGCTTTGAACGCGGCACCCATCTTGTCATCGCCAGTCTTGCCGATAAAAGCCGTCTCCATGCCGAGCATGGATGCAGCCTTCATCGCGTTGGATGCCGAACCGCCCGCCGAGGCAGTAGTGTCGAGTGACGCCAAAGTGCGCTCAACTTCTTTCTGCTGTTCGGTTGACGTGAATTGCGTCGAACCCTTCGGCAAGTTTAAGTCAGACAGCACTTTGTCAGAGCTTATGCGTGCCAAGACATCAACCAATGCGTTGCCTATTCCGATGATTTTTTTCACAAATTCAATAAATTTCCTTACAAAGTTATCGTTAATTTCAAAATTATAGGTACTTTTGCACCGCTAAAAGAAAAAAATCCTGCTTCAGTAGCTCAGTTGGTTAGAGCACCTGACTGTTAATCAGGGGGTCGTTGGTTCAAGCCCATCCTGAAGCGCACTATACTAAAAAGGAGTCGGACGTAGGTCTGACTCCTTTTTTGTATGCGTATTATTTCTCAAAAGTAAACCCGTTTATTGTGCCAAACCGGAAGCTTTTCCAAGTACGCTGCAAAATTTACACCGCGATGTAAATTTTGCAGCACCGCGATGGAACAATTGCTACACCGCGGTGTAGCAAAAATTATCTCTCGGGGGAGAAAAAACGATGCGATGACTTTTTTGTCTCCTCTTGCTGTTTGCCGTGCTTGGCGACAGGGGTAAATGGTTATATCCAACTGTCGGTCGGGTTGTGCAGACTCGTTGGGCCGTTACTCGGTAACGCCTCCGTACCGTTATCCCGATACGGTTGTCATCAATTGACGATATGCCGTCTGTTCCAAATAATGGAACATACATTCCATCCTTCGGAACATATGTTCTATTGGCTGGAACGGAAAAAGTGTCGGGCTGAAATGTCATATTGTTCCTGCGGACCTGACGACGATTGTTCCGGAGTGCATAACCTAAGTGCATTTTGGGGTAGGAATGTTAATTCGTGGAAGGGGGAGAATGTTTGTCTGTTCGTCAGCAGTATCGGAGATGTGGGAAATTCCACTCATCCGTTGCGTATGCATCTGTATGTCGTTAGTTCTGAAATATTTTCATTTTTTTTACAAACTTGGCTGATTATGTAAATATATCTTTGTAACTTTACATTTTAATCTGAGCACCATTAATTCGGTGAAGGAATTACAATTCATTGGATGTAGCTGGGAAAAAGCGCAGGCAAATGAATCATAGGGAAGGAAAAGGTAGCATTATGAGTCTCCGTATTTACCAATATACGGTGTCCCCCAATTATTGTCTTAACGCTTCAGGGCTATGGTGAGTTTGGAGAATGTTACAGCCTGGTATCCGATGAGAGTCACCTACAACAGGGAACTGCGGATAAAAGATTTGCTTGACGCACTGCACATAGAAAACTTCCTCCCGATGAAAAAAATCCTCGTGGATACGGTGGAGGGCTATCCCAGGTGGGAATTAAAACCGGCAATAAACAATCTTATCTTTGTACGCTCTACGCGGAACATTCTCACAGAATTGAAAACTACCAAGCGGGAATTCTCGCCTATGCGCTATATGAGGTGCGCACCTTCCGTTATCAATCCGGCGGTCGGAGGCAGATTGCTGACCGTATCCGACAGGGAGATGGAGAACTTCATGCGTGTGGCCTCGGTGCAGGATGACAGCATAACATATCTTGAAAATACAGACTATATCAATCAGGTAGGCAAAAAGGTAAGGGTGCTCGGCGGTCCGTTTGCCGGCCTTGAGGGCGTCGTTAAGCGTATTAAGAAAAACCGTTTTTTCGTAGTCCAGATTAAAGGCATCGTCGCCGTTGCCGTCACGACCATCCCTCACTACCTTCTGGAAGAAATTAAAGAAAAACAAACAGATGAAACTTAGAGCAATTAACTTATACTTCTCCTGTCTTTTGATGGCAGTAGCCGTTATGATGAACATCTCATGTTCGGACAATGATGATAACACAGACGGCTCCAAACTGGTGTTGTCGGAATACGATATGAATCGTCCGGTGGGCTTCGGTGCTGACGTGACGGGCGGTGAAGGGCTGAATGTCGTGACTGTGACGTCGGCCAAGGAGTTGACGGAGGCTGTAAGCGGCATGCAGGCGGCTACGGTCTATGTGAAAGGCACCATTTCACTGGATGGCACTATACTGGTGGGCTCCAACAAAAGCATCATAGGCCTTCCCGGAGCGACCGTAAGTAATCTGAATCGCAATGAGCGTTCCGGAATCTTCCTGCTTCGGGGCAGCGACAACGTCATCATCCGCAACCTCACCCTCAAGGGCCCCGGGGCCTACGACATTGACGCCAATTATGCTGACAACATCTCCATTACGGGTTCCACTCGTGTGTGGGTGGACCATTGCGACATACAGGATGGCATCGACGGCAATCTTGATATCACCGATGGCTCTGATTCGGTATGCGTGAGTTGGACGCGCTTCCGCTATCTCATTGACCCTATGGCGGGCGGAAGTGGCGGCAACGACAATCACCGCAACAGCAACCTCATCGGCAACAGCAACAAGACGGCCGGTATCGATGGAGGCCGACTGAACTGCACGTTCATCAACTGCTGGTGGGGCGAAGGTTGCAGCGAACGCTGTCCGCGTGTGCGCTTTGGTAAGGTGCATGTGGTCAACTGCCTGTACGACGGCAACGACTATACCTACTGCATCGGTTATGGTGTTTACAGCAACATATATGTGGAGAAATGCGCATTCACGACGGAGTCTGCACAGAAAAATGCCGTCTATGACTGGCACGGAACTGCCGATTTCAACTTGAAAGTCACCGCTTGTCTGGGTTTGGCTGATATGGAATTGTCGGATGGCGAGGAGCAGCAGTTCATACCGCAGTATGACTACACCTCCTATGA
>CACXEH010000089.1 GCA_902766625.1 uncultured Bacteroidales bacterium
CGTGCGCTTTACCAACCTGTTTCTCGACAAGGACAAGAGTGGCGGACGGAGCCACATTACCGTGTGGGAACCCCGACTCAACGCTACGCTGAATATATTGAATAAGAAGAACAATAACCTGTTTGATGATTTGTCGGTAACGGGTGGTTTCGGTATCTCCAACAAAATGCCGACATTGCTCTATCTGTATCCCGAACCGGCATATTATGATTATCCCAGTCTGGCTAAATACTCTGACATCGCGAGTGATCGCCTTGCTTTAATCACAACCGACGTTATTGAGAATACACAAAATCCTGATCTCAAACCCACAAACACACGCAAATGGGAAATAGGCTTCAACTTCCGCATAGGCAGGACCAAAGGCTTTGTAACTTACTTCAACGAACGTCATCGCCATGAATTTGGTTTCCAAGGACAACTCTACCTGATGGATTGTCCGAAATATGATGTTCCGGCCACAGCTACCGACCTTGTCTGGGACGCACAGTCCGGAAACGTGACGTACAAAGAAGGCGGTGTCCAGAAGACCGCAGCCGTTTCACGCTACAACGATTTTCTGTCATGGGGACGTCCTTCAAACACCAGTCGTGCATTAAAGCATGGCATAGAGTATGGTCTGGACTTCGGGGAATTCAAGCCAATACGCACCAAGTTGAGCATCAACGGTGCATGGTTCCACGTCACACGTATCAGCGAAAACACTTCGCTCAACAAACTTGAACAGACTTACAACTATCTGGCAGTGATGCCTGAAGGAAGAGGGACCATCAGAGACCGATTTAACACGACGTTCCGTTTCATCACGCACATTCCTGTTATCAAGATGATATTCACAACCAGCGCGCAAGTGGTATGGTACGAGAGCGTACAGTCCACCTATCAGGATAACGACGGCAACAACAGATATTATAACATGACCTACACCGACGGTCACGACTATCTGGCAGTCAATCCTATAGGATACTACGACCGCCAAGGACAATATTATCCATGGCAAGAGTCATATGCGCAAGATGCCACATTGGGCCGCATGGTATCACGCTATTACACTTATGGTTTCAAACGCGATGTCGTTAATCCGTGGGTAATGCTTAACTTCCGTTTCACAAAGGAACTGGGTAAAGTGGGCGAACTGTCCTTTATCGCCAACAACTTCCCCAACATGTCCAAATGGCACACCAATAAATACAGCCTTGCCATGAGCCAGTTGTACCCTGACTCTTATTTCGGCGCTGAATTGAAATTGAAATTTTAAGACAAAATGAGATAATGTTTAACTTTCTAAAAACAAATCACAAATGAAAAAGTATGTTATTAATTTTGCATTGGCACTCTGTGCTGTAGTGCTAGTGATGCCTTTCTCATCATGTAGTGACAATGACGACGAAGGTAAGAAATCTTACGATGTATCTTATTCCATGACTCTTCCTGAAGGATTGGATGCAGCCAATGTAACTGACTTGGTTGCTACCATCACCAATAAGGAAGGTGTAAGCCAGACCGTCAACCTGACAGAGACCAACGGTGTCATCAATTTGGTACAAGGTCAGTATGATGTCCTCATTAGAGGTAAAGTTACTAACGAACAGAACTGCTACCTGCAGGGAACTGGCAAGATTGACCTCTATGCTAACCAGGCAACAGTCTTTACTTTAACGAAAATTTATGAGTCTGCTTTGATTTTCAAGACTATCTACACCGCAGGTGGTAAAGCCGGCTATACACAGGACAGCTATTTCGAAATCGTAAACAACTCTGACGAAGTGCAATACCTTGACGGTGTCATCATGTTCAGTGCAAGCGCAGGCCAGAAGAATGCTAACGCATGGCAGGCTGCCGGCATCACTGACATGTATCCAATGAACCAAGGTTCTGTTATCTGCTTCCCAGGTGAAGGTACAGACTATCCTCTGCAACCAGGTCAGAGCGTACTTGTTGCCAATGATGCAACTGCTCACGACACACTGTCTAATGGCACTCACTCAGATTTGTCAAATGCTGACTTTGAAGTTTATCTGGACTACTCCAAGATGGGTGATGTAGACTATGACGCAACAAACATGGATGTATTGTTCTACAACAATGCATATATGCGCGCTTTCGGTCTTGGTTTCTTTAGCAGCGCTATGATTCTGGCTAAGCCTATCGGCATGACAGCTGCAGAATACGCTTCAAGCGAAACATATCTGCAGACAACTCCGGGTTCAAGCAGTACAACCCTGAACCTTGTAATGCCAAGTGCATTCGTACTTGACGCTGTGGAAGTTTGGGACAAAGATGAGACTGAACACTATTCTACATTCTTGCCTAAAGATGATGCACAAGGTTTCTTAGGTGTAGAGGCTTGGGCAGGCAAGGCTATAACACGTAAGGTTGCCAAGACTGTAAACGGCCGCGTTTACTACCAAGACACCAACAACTCTTCAGAAGACTTTGAACTTGCTGATCAGGTTGGCACATACAACCCGACATCTAAAGTTAAATAAATTATAAGACATTAAAGACTTAAGGCACGACCCACTACGCAGGGCGACAGCCTGAAAAGAGGACCGTGTCTTAAGTCTTTGTTTACTTACAAACAAGTTTTTATCCAACATGAAATCCTGCAAACTCATTCTACTGACATGTGTTTCCTTTGTGGTTAACGGCATGAGCGTTCATGCTCAGCATCTTGATTTGGGACACAATGTCTGGACAGAAGAACAAACCAACCAAGTTCTAAACATTCGGTATGGGAGTTATAGTCCGACATACTTGTCTTCCAATCCACAACAGACATCAGGAATAGCTAAAGTTGATTATTCACTGACACGAGGAAAATTTCATGCCATCAACGAGTCAGGAAAAGTCAATGACCTGAATGTGTTATTTGCAGGATTGAAAAATATAGGTAACCTAAACCTTTACGGATTTATCAATTATCAAAACCTACAGGAAGACAACCACAGTTGGAATTCTACACTATATCTTGACGATACTAATCCGTACATTATTGGAGACTCCATCAACAGTGACGTGACGACAGAGGCTTTTCATATGGAGGCCATGGCTTCCTACAATTTCAGTGAACGCTGGAGAGCAGCTTTGCGTTTAGGACTGAAACTGGGAAGCAGATCGGACCAAAACGACCCACGCCCCAAAACGACAACATCTGTCATTCCTATCACGTTGGGTTCAGAATGGAGCATAGCAAAAGCCTGGAATGTCGGTGTGGCAGCAGGAACCGACCTGATCAGTTCCAACATGTCATACACAATCGTCAATAACCTGACGAACTATCGTTATTTCATCATGAGAGGTATGGGCGCATCCTTCAACCGCTCAAGCAGTGACGTTCCAGGTTATAAGCGCGACTACTCCGGTGCCACATGGAGAGCAGCTCTGCATGGTGTATGGAAAACCAGTGACAAGATAGAACAATTTTTGCAACTGAGTGGCGAATTTGCCAACCAAGATGCAACCGACGGAGGTTCTTCCTTCCGCTTCAAAGGCGGTGACTATGAGTTTAACAAAATTGGTCTGCAATATCGTTTACAATACAGGCCGCAACAAACCACTTTGCATCAGTTCTGGGTAGACGCCAGCAGAAAGCAAGGCAAAGGAACATGGTTCGATCAAGAACGTGCCGTGGATACAGAACACGGAAACCGTACATACTATAGAGTACTGGCGAAAACTGTGGCATATAAACCACAAATCATGATGGCGAATGTCACCTACAGAATGGACAAGACTTTGAACGATGGTACAAACCTGTATGCCACACTCAATACAGGTATAGAACAGACCGTCAATAAGTATTTTGGTGACAACGGTGTCAACAAACAAGAATATAACATGCTTCATGTCAACCTGAACGCAGGCAAAACATGGAACATACAAGATAATATCCTCTCAACAGCATTGGGAGGAGGCCTATACACACCACTCGGAGACAGGACATTCGCTACGGGATGTATCGGAGGAACAACCAATGATATTACTGGAAACTATGTGATTCCTCTCTTTGAGTATTACACTGCAAAACGATGGCAGATAAGCGCTATGGCAGACTTTAAAATGCCTTTAAGAGAACAGCTGAGCTTGGGTTTCTTTGCCAAAGGACAACTGAATATCTGTACAGACAAGGGAGAAATAGAAGACATCTATAACAAGAAGAACTTGTTAAATCTCGTCTTCGGCGCATATCTGTCGTTCTGATAATAAGATTTTTTAACTATGAAAATGAACAGAAACTTAAGAAAAGTTGCTGCAGTTTTATTTGCACTCATCCTATTCTCGCTACATTGTGAAGCGCGAAAAGGATTTGCCATTATCATTGACGCAAAAAGTCTGCAAGAAGCACAAACAGAAGTTAAGGCATACGCTGATGCCATAGAACAGCAGCAAGGGCTTAAAGTATACACCATTACCGACAACTGGGGCATACCAGACAGTATACGCGCAATACTACAGACCTTACACGAACAAAAGAAAGACCCTATCGTAGGGGCCGTGTTTATCGGAGATATACCTATCCCCATGATACGCGACGCACAACATATGACCAGTGCATTCAAGATGAGCCAAGAGATGGACCGTCGTGAAAGTAGCGTACCCAGCGACCGCTTCTATGATGACTTCAAATTACGTTTCGTTCCGCAAGGCAAGGATGCCGAATTACCATATTTCTACTATTCCCTTTCAGGAAAAGGCACACAAGTACTGAATCCCGACATCTTTTCAGGGCGAATCCGTCCGACAGATGCCGGTGGCACATCACGCTATGAAAAACTGAGACTATACCTGCGAAAGGCCACACAGTTCAAACTCCATCCTGAAACCTTCAACAACTATTTTGTCTTCAATGGTAATGGCAGTCTTTCAGAATCCAATGTGGCACACATTGATGAGTTTAGAGGACTCAATGAACATTTCCCGCAGTTTTCACAAAAGCCTGAAAGCTATAGCTACATGGAATACACCGAGGAGCCGTTCATTAAGACAAAAATGGTAAATGAACTGATGAGGCCAGACCTGAGTTTCGCTATGTTGCACCACCACGGCGATTGGGACACACAATACCTGAGCGGTTACCCCAAACCACGCAACGTCAACGAGGCTATGCGTTATATTCAGTTTACAACCCGCGACCGCGTGCGGACGTATCTGCGTTGGGGACTGACAGCCGACAGCGCAGTCAAGAAAGTGACTAAGATGTATAATGTTCCAGAAGAATGGGCAAGACAGGCTCTTTCTGCCCAATATAAACGGAATGATTCCATTTTCACTGCACAGGAGAATCTTACGCTGACCGATTTTGTAAAGATGCAATTCAAACCAAATGTCAGGATGGCTAATTTTGACGCATGCTACAACGGTTCCTTCCACATGGATGACTGCATTGCCAACAGCTACATCTTCCAGCCTGGCAAGACGCTGGTTACACTCGGCGGTACGGTAAACGTCCTGCAAGACAAATGGCCAGACCGCTTTGTGGGGTTACTGGCAGAAGGCATGATGGTTGGATTCTTGGCACAAAACACCATCTATTTGGAATGGCACGTCATCGGTGACCCCACATGCTGCTTTGCACCCAAAGACAAAAGCGATGATGTCAACAGACTGATGGGCGACAACAATCCTAAATCATGGAGTAATATCCTCAAGAAAAAAACAGGAAGTGTGGATTTGCAAGCCATGGCGATACACAAGTTGTCAGGAAACCCACTTCTCAGCAATCAGCATTTATTACAATTGTTGCAGAACTCACCTTATGCCATGATACGTCTGGAAGCATTCCTCGCTTTGAAGGCAAGAGGCGGAGAAGACTTCATCCAAGCCATCCAAATCGCCTCAAAAGACAATTATGAATTAGTGCAGCGCTTTGCAGTCAACGAAATACAAAATTGCGGAGACCAACGCCTTATACCTGTGACTACAAGGCTTCTGACAAAGAACAACGCCTCTGCCAGAGTGAAATTTAATGCCATGCATTGCCTCCAGTTCTTGGAAGCAGAGCCTGTAAAAATTCAAATGCAGAAGTCATGGAATGAAGTCGCACCCTACCTGACCGCAAAAGACAGTATAAAGTCTGTCGTTTTCGGCAACATTGACAAATACTGTGGCACATGGGATGAAGACATCGACAAACTTTGTCAAGGCAAATACAATAACGAGCAAGCTCTAAAGCAGGCAAATTATATGCGTATTTATTTACCGGCATACAAGATACCTGAAGTCGTAGCATACACTGACACCTGTACTGACATGCAACTCAAGAAGAACCTTCTGGAAGCGTTAGGCTGGCATGGTACAGCATATACTGCCGACAGAATCAGGGAACTTGCCCTGCGAACAAGCCGGAACGACACACTTCCCGCCGGTGTGCGCGACGAAGCACTGAAAACATTTAAGAGAACATCCTTTGTAAAATTATAAACAATGAAAAAATATCTTTTTTGCGCCATTTTACTGTGGTCTGCCTTTACCGGAATTAATGCCAGAGACGGTTTCGCCATTGTCATTGATCCCAAAAGCTACAATGAGGCCAGACAGGAAGTTGAAGCTTATGCACAATGTGTAGAACAATTGCATCATCTTAAAGTATACACTGTCGCCGACCGTTGGGGCATACCCGACAGTATCCGCGCTACATTGAAAGCCTTACATGAACGAAAGAAGGAACCTGTCGTGGGGGCCGTGTTTATCGGCGACATCCCCGTAGTCATGGTACGCGACGGTCAGCACATGACCAGTGCATTCAAAATGGACCAGCGCACCGACCGCCGTCAGAGCAGCATTCCCAGTGACCGTTTCTATGATGACTTCGGACTTAAATTCAAGTATCTGGACAAGGACTCTGTAATGCCATACTATTATTATTCTGTCACAGCAGACAGTCGTCAGCATCTGGAACCTACTATTTATAGCGGTCGCATCCACCCGACTGATGCCGGTGGCACATCACGCTATGACAAACTGCGCAAGTATCTGAAAAAACTGGTTGCTGAAAAGCAAAAAGAACAACACCTGCAAAAGATGTTCTACTTCAGTGGTCACGGCTACATCTCTGAATCCAAAGTTGCCCGCATTGATGAGAAAGCAGCATGGTTCGAGCATTACCCATGGCTCAAAAACCGTTTCGACAATATCGGCTACATGGACCACACTGACCACAACCCTGTGAAGCGCCACCTTATGAACGAATTGATGCGCACTGACCTGGACTTGGCTGTACTGCACCATCACGGATATTGGGACACACAGTATCTTAACGGTATGAAGCAGATACTGACAGTGCGTCAAGCCAAAGAATTTATCATGCAGGCAAGCCGCGAACATATTTATGGCGCAAAACAGAAAGGGCGTGACTATGAAAAGATGCAGAAAGACATTAAAGAGAAATTTGACTTGCCTGACTCATGGTTTAAGGATGCGTTGTCTGATTCTCTGGCACGCTTAGACTCTTTGGAGGGTGCCATGGAAGACCTGCATCTGGAAGACTTTGCCGAATACAACTATCATCCTAACACACCTGTCGTTATCATTGACGCATGTTTCTGCGGTTCTTTCCACAAAGAAGATTGCATTGCCAATGAATATATCTTCCAACCGGGCCATACCGTTGCCGTCATTGCCAATACGGTTAACGTCTTACAAGACAAATGGAGCGACCGCTTAGCCGGTTTGATAGCAGAAGGCGGCTGTGTAGGTGACATCGTACGCTATGCTACCTATCTTGAGTCACATGTCATCGGTGACCCCACATTCCGCTTTACGCCGCAAAGCGAAAGCGTAGACATCGACCACATCATCCTGACCGACAAAACCTCAGATTGGAAAAAACTGCTCAAATCAGATATTCCCGATTATCAGGCTTTGGCAATAGAGCACCTTGTGCGTAAAGGCGTCCTGACATCGGCTGATTTGAAAGACATCTACGAGAACTCTCCTGTCGGCATTGTACGTCTCATGGCATTGATGAAAATTGCTGATATGCGTGATGACAATGCAATAAACGTCATCGGTTCTGCTACTCAGGATGGCTACGAAATGGTACAACGCCAGGCTATACGCTGCATCGCAAGCAGCGGAGATGAGCGTCTGATACCGTCACTGATTAAGCTGTGCATCTCCAACAACACATCCGACCGTGTTAACTTCGACGCCATGCAGGCCCTCAGCGTACTGCCGAAAGAAAAGTTGATGGCTGAGTTTGAGAAACAATTTGACAATCCCGCCATTCAGTATATTGATAAAGACTCCGTACGCAACATCATCGGCAAGTCTATCAAAAACCGTGCAACCTATTACACAGAGGAACTCATGTCATTGGATACCATAAGTTCTGCCAAGACTGTACGCTTCGCACTGCGAGGCTTGCGCAACAATCTTGTACACCACATGGTGCCTCAGGTTATCCGTTATGCTGAAACCGGCACGGACCCTGAACTGCAAGTTGTCGCCATCGAGGCGCTGGGATGGCATCCGGCATCCTATATGGTGCCTCAAATCTCCGAGGCATGCCTGCGCATCAGCAAGAACAATTCATTTACACCTGAAGTAAGAAACGAAGCACTCAAAACATATAATCGTATACATGGCAAATAGAATATTATTATTGCTTCTGGGGACCGCACTACTCTTCCCCATACAAGCCCAAACTATCCACAAGTCATACCCTGAACCCAAACTGACCCCTGAGATTAAGGCCATTAAAGCTGAACGAAAACTTTTTAAAATTACCGCTTCAGAGGATGTCGTGTTGCCTAAATCTGTAGACAACTCCAAGTCGATGTATTTCCCCAAAATCATCAGCCAAGCGGGAGGTTCCTGCGCCCAAGCCTCTGGTATAGGGTATATGTTTACCTACGAAATTAACCGCATGCTGGGCCGTGATGCAAAGTTGTCTGCCGACAACCGTTTCAGTTATCTCTTCACCTGGAACATGCTTAATGAAGGTATTGATCAGGGGTCATTTGTAGAAGACGGACTGAACATCGCCAAGCGCTATGGCGTGATGACTGAAGCCGATTATGGCCCCTCCGGTGAATACCAGTTCCGCTGGGCCAACAGCTTTGACAAATACGTCAATGCCATGCACTATCGCGCCGCCGAAATTCTTACATTCAAAGACAGCATCCCCATACTCAAACGTTACCTTTATGATGCGGGCGACGGCAGCGCAACCGGCGGGGTGCTTACTTTCTCTTGCCAAAGTACGGGTTGGACCATCAACAATTACTATGACGGACCCTCCGAAACAGGTTACCATTCTTTGTTGACAAAACTGGCCACCGAAGGCTCACACGCCGTAACTATCGCTGGCTATGACGACCTCGTAACCTATACCGATGACAAAGGCATCACCCACACAGGAGCCTTCATAGTCGTAAACTCATGGGGCACATACAGTCACGATGAGGGACGCTTCTACCTGCCCTATGATTTCTTCCGCTCCACTTCGGTCAGAAGCTACGAGTTGAGCGACAATCTCAATGGTGTAAAAGTCAAAACGTATGATCCTAAAGTGGTGTACAAAGTGAACATAGACTTTTCCTCACGCGATGACCTATCTTTCAAGATGGGAGCCCGCACCGTCGGGAGTACGCAAACCACTGTAAACTACTACAGTAATCCAATCTTCAACTTTCAAGGCGGTGACCACCCCATGCAAGGCAACTACCTGGGTACATCCTTGGAACTGGCTCTTGATTTCAGTGAACGACTGCCTCAAAATGAGATAGAGCAATATTATCTTAATGTGTACTCCGCCTTCCGAGGCAAAAAGCGCGGAGAAGGACAAGTCAAATCCATACAGGTCTATGACTATCGCTATGGCGAACCCCGCATATACAGTTGTCACGAAAAACTGCCCCGCACGCTTGGTACGGGCAACAACATCTTTGCTATCGCCTTGAAGCCAAAGTACATCGTCTCAACATCTCCCTATGCATTTCAGCCTACTGACAGCGTTACAACAGGAGACGCATACTTGTTGCGAACCGCAAGCGGAAAGCACGCCAAAATGAAAGTCATGTCCTACAACGCCCAGACCGGACAGATTCAATTACGATACAGTATCAGAAAAGAATAAAGCACTATGAAAATGAAAATCGCATATACAATAATCATAACCGTTGTCGTCTTTCTGGCATCATGCTCTAATGATGACTCCTCGCCCATTTTTCGTCAAGGAGATTTGCAGATTCAGACACAGAAAGACACGTGGACATACGTTTCTTTAGAGTCAGGGAACACCATAGGCACATGTGCATTAGGTGACAGCATTGCAGAAAAGACATGGAGCCAGCGCACCGACTGGGATATCGCCATATGCAACGGCATGATACGCACCAACAGCGGCACGTCGGGCATAGGCCACGGCGGCATCGTCAATATCATGCCCGATTTTTACGAAACTGCCGACGTTGCTCCTGAGAATGATTATAAAACCGATACCGATAC
>CACXEH010000090.1 GCA_902766625.1 uncultured Bacteroidales bacterium
GGAAGGGCGTGAACATCATCCGCTACAACGACGGCACGGCAAAGAAAGTGCTGAAATAAGATATAGAAGTTTAAGAGAGAAAAGGCGCAGAGAGGATGAATTACTATTTCCTCTCTATGCTTTTTATATCGGAGCAGAGAATAGTTGCTGTGATTTTTGTAATTTTGCATTATACTTTGTATAATGGAGCAGAAATTTACGCAGCAGCAAGTCCAAATCCAGAAACAGGTGCAAGTCCAAAACTTGACACCCCAGCAACTGCTTTTGGTCAAGTTGACCGAAATGTCGGTTAACGAACTTGAGGAGCGCGTGGAAAAGGAATTGCTTGAAAATTCCGCACTGGAGGAAAGTAATGTGACAGATACAGAGGATAAAGCTACAGAGGAAGATACAAATGACATATTCTCTGAAGAAAAAGACGAAGAGGAGATGTCTGGCAGCGACAGCGAATATGACGAACGGCGTAACGACTATGCTACCGAAGACGATACGCCTGATTACCTGTTGCAGTCGGCATATAACAGCGAAGAGCCGGCTTATGTCTCCTTCGGTATGCAGGAGTCTTTTTATGAGAACTTGAAGAATCAGATAGGAGAGCATGATGTTACTGACCGTCAACGTGAGATACTGGAATATCTGATAGGCTCGTTGGATAGCGACGGGTTGTTGCGTAAGAGTTTGGACTCTATATATTACGAATTGGCCATTAATGAGGGTATAGACACCTCCGTGGAGGAATTGAAAGAAGTTTTGACCATCTTGCAGTCTTTTGAGCCTGTGGGTATTGCCGCAACATCACTTCAGGAGTGTCTGGCAATACAACTGAGGCATATAGAGAAGCCTTCGGAGAATGTCATAATAGCCCAACGCATAGTTGATAAACATTTTGACGATTTTATCAACAAGCGCTATGACCGTCTGAGACAGTTGTGCCGTTTGGACAATGTGCAATTTGACGAGGTCTTACATATACTGCAGCATCTTAACCCGCGTCCGGGCAGTGGACTGAGTGACACTACGGGTGACAATAACCAGACGGTGATACCCGATTTTACTGTCAGACAAGACGAAAATGGCAGTTTTGAAATATTGCTGAATCAGGGTGAGGTGCCGGTGTTACATGTCAGCAGTTCCTACAAGGAATCTCTGGCGGAATATGAGCAGAATAAAAAGAATATGTCCAGGCAACAAAAGGACACAGCTCTCTATTTGCGCCAAAAAATAGAAGCGGCACAAAACTTCATTAATGCGATAGCCCAGCGGCAAGACACGATGATGCGGACAATGAAGGCCATCGTGAATTTGCAGCGAGCTTTCTTTGAGGAAGGCGACAGTTCGTTGCTTCAGCCGATGATTCTGGAGGATGTCGCAAAAGCGACAGGACTGGACAAAAGTACGATATCGAGAGTTACAAAGAGCAAATATGTGCAAACAGACTTTGGTATCTTTCCTTTGAAATTTTTCTTTAATGAGAAATTTACCACTTCAGGAGGAGAGAATCTGTCAAAGATGCAAATCAAAGGCAAGTTGCGTGAGATCATAGAGGCAGAGAATAAAAAGAAGCCTTTGTCGGATGATGATATTGCTGATATGTTGAACCAGGCAGGATTTCCCGTCGCCCGCAGAACGGTTGCGAAATATAGGGAAAAGATGAACATACCTGTCGCAAGACTACGGAGGCAATGACAGAAAAATATCTCATCTACGGGGCCAAGTTGTTTTCAATATTATTTGCGCCGTTCTATTTCAGCATACTGGCATGTCTGATAATGTTTGTATTCAGTTATATGAAAATGCTCCCGCTGAACTATCAGCTCATGATATTGGGCATTGTCTATATCTTTACTATTGCCATGCCCCTGTCAGGCATAGCGCTTTACAGGAAACTGAGCGGTCTGCGCCGGCACCAAATGACAAAGAGGGAATTGAGATTCATACCTTACAACATCACCTTGGTATGTTATGCTTGTTGTCTGGTTCTCTTGGAGAATCTTCACATACCGCATATTATGATAAGCATTCTGGCATGTGCCCTGGTGGTAGAGCTTGTCTGTGCCATTATCAATAATTGGTTTCGTATCAGTGCTCACGCCGCTGCTGCCGGCGCAATGAACGGTGCGCTGCTGGCGTTCTCCCTTATTTTTAATTTTAATCCGATATGGTGGCTTTGCCTGACACTGCTGATTAGCGGAATGGTCGGCAGCAGCCGTATAATCCTCCGTCAGCACACTCTGAGCGAGGTGAACTGGGGCACGTTGATAGGAACCGTATGCGGGTTTGTAACAATACTAATCGTATAAATAAATATAATGCAAGCTTTAGTCAGTATCATCATGGGCAGCACAAGCGACCTTCCGGTAATGGAGAAGGCTGCTGCGTTTTTAGACAGTATGGATGTTCCGTTTGAGATGCATGCTCTCTCGGCACATCGCACACCGGAGGAGGTGGAATCGTTTGCCAGGAACGCCCGTTCCAGAGGCGTAAAAGTCATTATTGCCGGAGCAGGTATGGCGGCAGCATTACCCGGGGTAATCGCTGCACAGACCGTAGTGCCAGTGATAGGAGTACCCATAAAAGGTATGTTGGACGGATTGGACGCCCTGTTGTCCATAGTGCAGATGCCTCCAGGGATTCCTGTAGCTACAGTTGGCGTAAACGGAGCGCAGAATGCTGCCATTTTGGCTGTGGAGATGTTGGCACTTGCCGACGAGACGCTGGCCCGGAAGATGGAGGCATACAAGGCAGGTTTAAAAGACAAAATAGTAAAAGCTAACGCAGAATTAAAGCAAGTAACTTATAAAAATAAGACTAATTGATATTGTGTGATGAAAGATCAGCACAAACAGATAGCATATTTTAATTACCAACGTCGGCAGAGCACGATAGTCAATGTGGGCAAAATACCCATGGGAGGTGCATATCCCATAAGATTGCAGAGCATGACCACAAAACCCACAACAGATACGGAGGGATGTGTCGCCCAGTGCGAAGCCATCATTGGTGCAGGAGCAGACTATGTCCGCCTGACGACTCAAGGGGTTAAGGAAGCAGAAAATCTTAAAGCTATAAGCAAGGGATTGCGTCAAAAGGGACTATTCACGCCGCTTATTGCCGATGTGCACTTTAATCCGGCTGTTGCCGATGTGGCGGCAGAGACAGTGGAAGGGGTGCGCATTAATCCGGGGAATTACGTAGATGCTGCACGTACTTTCAGGCATCTGGAATATACAGATGAAGAATATCAGAATGAACTCCAAAAAATAGAAGACCGCTTTATACCTTTTCTTCGGATTTGCCAAAAAAACCACACGGCAATACGTATAGGAGTTAATCACGGCTCTTTGTCGGATCGCATCATGAGCCGCTATGGAGATACGCCGAAAGGTATTGTTGAGAGTTGCATGGAGTTCTTGCGTGTTTGCAAAAAAGAGAATTTCCGCAATGTAGTTATATCTATCAAGGCAAGTGATGTGGCTATCATGGTGCAATCTGTTAGACTTTTGGTTCAGACCATGGAGAAAGAGTCCATGCGCTTTCCGCTGCACTTGGGTGTAACCGAGGCAGGAGAGGGTGAAGACGGCAGAATAAAAAGTTCTTTAGGGATAGGTGCATTGTTGTCGGACGGCATAGGCGACACTATCCGCGTTTCTTTAAGTGAAGAGCCGGAGAATGAGATACCTGTGGCGCGTAAAATTGTGGATTATGTCAGTCAGCGTGCCAACCAGCGTGCCATAGGCGGCCGTATGGCAGAATCGTTTGATTATGTGTCCCCTCAGCCACGTGAAACGAAAGCCGTCAGGAATATAGGTGGCATGAATGTGCCTGTCGTTATTTCCGACTCACTCAATCCAAAAGGCGAATTATCGCCAGACTACCTGTATTGCGGCGACAAAATGCCACATCAAAAGAAAGACTTCAACGGAGGTTATATTGTTGATGCGGCAGCATGGACAAAAGAACCTAATGTTTATCCGGCATTTACTTTCCAGATGTTGTCCCAAATAAGTGTCTATGATGCGGAAATGAAGTTTTTATTCCTACCGTGCCATTTGATAGACAATGCTGTGGAAGAATGTTTGAAAAACCATCCGGAGGTAGTTGTCATTGCCCAAAGTACGCATGTCAACCACGTGGGAGAATTCAGATCACTTGTTCATCGCATGACAAATCGCGGCCTGACAAATCCTGTGGTATTATTTTTGTCGTATCGTTATTCATTAAAAGAGAGCGAGGACTTGCAGATAGCCAGTTCGTTGGATAGCGGTGCTGTTTTGTTTGACGGATTATGCAATGGGTTGTATATCTCTTGCAATGAATCTTCGGGAGAGATGAGTGAAATTATCAACAGGACGGCATTCTCAATACTTCAGGGAGTAGGACTGCGCCGTACACGGACAGAATATATTTCATGTCCAGGGTGCGGAAGGACACTTTATGATTTACAAGGGACCATTGCCAAAATCAAGGCATGTACCCAGGGTTTGCCCAATTTGAAAATAGCGGTAATGGGATGTATCGTTAACGGGCCGGGAGAAATGGCAGGCGCAGATTACGGCTATGTCGGTGCCGGCAGAGAGAGGATAAGTCTTTACAGAGGTAAAGAATGTGTAGAAAAGAATATACCTGAGGGCGAAGCGGTAGATCATTTATTGCAACTCCTTAGGAAAGACGGAAAGTTAAAGTAAGATAAGATATGGAAAATGCATTATTTATTTATAATACACTGACTCGTACGAAAGAGTTGTTCAAGCCATTAAATGCGCCACATGTAGGCATGTACGTTTGTGGACCGACAGTATATGGAGACCCACATCTGGGACATGCAAGACCGGCGATAACATTTGACATATTGTTCCGTTATCTGAAACATAACGGATATAAGGTCAGATATGTCAGAAACATTACAGACGTCGGCCACTTAGAGCATGATGCAGACGAGGGAGAGGACAAGATAGCCAAGAAAGCACGCTTGGAACAGCTGGAGCCGATGGAAGTGGCAGAATATTACACACTGCGCTATCATCATGCAATGGAAGCGCTGGGAGTATTGCCTCCAAGCATAGAACCCCATGCAACAGGGCATATTATAGAGCAGATAGAACTGGTCAAGGAAATCCTTGCCAACGGATATGCATACGAGAGTGAAGGAAGTATCTATTTTGATGTTGAGAAATATAACCAGAATCATCGGTACGGGAAATTGTCTAACCGTAACCTTCAAGATGTCATCAACAACTCCAGAACGCTGGATGGTGTAGGTGAAAAGCACAATCAAGTTGATTTTGCACTGTGGAAAAAGGCACAGCCGCAACATATTATGCGCTGGCCGAGTCCTTGGGGATACGGTTTCCCGGGATGGCATACAGAGTGTACTGCAATGGGAAGGAAATATCTGGGTGACCACTTTGACATTCACGGCGGTGGCATGGACCTGGTATTTCCACACCATGAATGTGAAATAGCTCAGGCTGTAGCCAGCCAAGGTGACGAAATGGTGCATTACTGGATGCACAACAACATGATTACCATTAACGGACAAAAAATGGGCAAGAGCCTGGGCAACTTTATTACATTGGAGCAGTTCTTTACAGGTAATCATGAAAAACTGGATGAAGCATACTCGCCAATGACCATAAGGTTCTTCATCCTTCAAGCACATTATCGCAGCACTGTAGATTTCAGTAATGAGGCATTAAAAGCCAGCCGTAAAGGATTGGAACGCTTGATGGATGCGATAAAGCAGTTAAATAATATCTCTGCTACAGAGAACGGAGAAATAGATAAAGCTTATACTGCGTCTTTGCGAGACAAGTGCTATGAGGCGATGAACGATGATTTGAATACTCCAATTGTTATCAGTCATCTGTTTGAGGCATGCCACATAATCAACCAACTGACAGATAAGCAAACGACAATCACGCCAGACGCACTCGAGGAATTGAAGGCAATATTCCAGACATTCTCTTTTGATATTCTGGGATTGAGACAAGATGCTGATGGTAATGAGGAACGTGAGGTGGCATATAGTAAGGCGATAGATTTGTTGTTGGAGATTCGCCAGCAGGCAAAAGCCAACAAAGATTGGTCAACAAGCGATCGCATACGTAACGAATTGTCTGCATTAGGATTTGAAGTAAAAGACACTCGTGATGGCGTGACATGGAAATTAAATAAATGAAAATATTTCATACAGCAGACTGGCACATAGGGAACACATTCTATGGGCATGATCGTACGCAAGAGCACGAACATTTCTTAAATTGGCTGTTGCAACAGACAAGGATACAGCATCCGGATGTTGTTCTAATTGCAGGAGACGTGTTTGACAGTTACAAAATAAGTGTGAACTCCGTGTGCCTGTTTGAGAATTTTCTGGAGCAATTGACACGCGAAAATCCCGAAATGCGTACCATTATCACGACGGGCAATCACGATTATTTAAGACAGCAAGAGTCTTCACAAGCGATATATAATAGACTTGGCGTGCAAGTGCGAACACAAATACCAAGAGACAGTAAAGGAAATATTGATTACGAAGAACTATGTATTCCTGTCAGTGCTGTTAATAACCCAGAAGAAACGGCTGTAATTCTCGCAGTACCGTTTTTAGAAGAGAAAGATATAGACGGGGACATAGTTTTTTTCTTTGAAGAACTTATAAAGACAGCCCAAAAGAGATTTTCTAATGCACCAATCATACTGATGGCTCACATATTTGCCTCCGGGGCAAAAATGGCGATACCGGAATCATATAAAAATGTTTTTGTAGAGGCTTATAATGTTGTTGATGTCGATAGTCTTTCTACAAAAGTATCTTATATGGCGCTTGGGCATATCCATGACGCGCAAGCTGTGAAGGGTAATAATAAAATATGGTATTCAGGCAGCCCATTGGCATTAGACTTCCATGAAAGAGACTTTCAACATGGTATTAATATGATCAATATTCAGACAGACGGCTCAGGCATATTAGAAAGACTAATTTATCAGCCACTATGTCAAGTTATGTCAGTGCCATCTGATGGCGGGATGTCGATACATGATGCGATGAAATTTGTGTCTTCTTTTGAAAGAGCAAATAAAAAAGAACAA
>CACXEH010000091.1 GCA_902766625.1 uncultured Bacteroidales bacterium
AATATCAAGTGCGGTGTGCTGAATCCCGATCATCTGGTGTTCCAGAGCGGTGTCGGCAGCGGAGCCAACGCAGTCATGGCAGCAATGGGCATGGATAAGAGCATACCGGATTTTTATATCTACACAGAGGTATTTCAGGACGGCCCTTTCAGTCTGTTGCAGGAAAATCGTGTGAAAGGTGTCTCAACCGGTGCGCTGACCTTGTCTCCCGAAAATCTGCGCAAGTTCTATGACGACATAGCCTTATATGGTGACAAGGTCGTCGTAAGGCCTTCGGAGATATCCAATTGTCCCGAGGTGATATCCCGTCTCGGTGTTTGTGCCATGAATACAGCCATAGAGGTAGATATATACGGTCATGTCAATTCCACGAAGATATGTGGTACGAGCATGATGAACGGTGTCGGCGGTTCATTGGACTACACGACCTCGTCAACGCTGTCCATATTCACCTGCGGTTCAACGGCCAAGGACGGCAAGATATCGAGTATAGTGCCGTTCTGCTCCCATATAGACCATACTGAGCATCATGTTGACGCAGTCATTACGGAGTATGGTGTTGCCGACTTGCGTGGTAAATGTCCGTCTGATCGTGTGGACTTGCTTATTGAGATAGCCCATCCGGACTATCGTCCTCTGCTTCGCGAGTATCAGCGTCTGAGTGGTGCTGTTGGCGGACAGACGCCTCATTTGCTGACGGCTGCGTTTGCCTTTCATGACACCTATCTGCGCAAGGGTGACATGCGTCTGGTGAATTGGAACGATTATATTATTAAATAGAGCGTTTATCTCGAAGGGCAATGGTAGCCTTGCGGTAGAGAATAGCCAGCAGAAAACTTACGAACAAATATAAGGCGAGGTTGAGATATGGGTCTCCACCTTCTTTGACATCGTTAATAAAATATGGCCGCACTATGGGGTGTATGACAAATAAGTAAGCAGATAATTGTCCGAACCATACCATAATATTGTGCCATACGCCTTTGATATCTACCAATGGCAAGGTTGCCAGTACGAAGAAAATTGGAGCCGCCATCCATGAAAGTGCGTCAAACCAACAGGCTATCCACATGGCAAGGCAAATGCAGGCATAGGTCCAGTCATAATATACGTTTGTGCGTGCCAAAGTAATGCCCAAAGCAAAAGGTAACATTGACCCTGCAAAATTATAGCGCAAATAGTTGAGCAAAATATGGTTTTCAGTATATATAGCATAGAAAACTGCGCTGCAGCATATCAAAGTGACGACAGCGAGACTTGCCCATTTCCTTTTGTAAAGAAACAAGCGGTAGATGACATACAATTGCATTGTCAAGGAAAAATACCACCACGGTCCAAGCAATAAATCTGCATCGGGAAACAGGTTGCCCGTGAATGTGATGAGTTGCAGGACATTGTACCAGTGGTGCGGCCAGTGCCAGTCATGCAGATAGATGTCGCTGACAAACCAAATTGGCAGTCCCAACGCAAGCAGCCACCAAAGTTTTTTAAGGTTGTACCAAATAAACGGCAACACACCTATATGGTCATCACGGCTCTCATACTTCTTTACCAGTCCGTAGCCGCTGACAAAAAGAAAGATTGCTACGCCATAATGTCCGGCAAAAGAAAAGATGTTGAGCATGACATGTTGTCCATGAGTCAGGAGTTCAATAAACCTGTATGTGCGTTCAGCCAAAAAAGTGTACTCATTCTCAACGGCACATCCTGGCAGCCAGTGACAGAAATTGTGGAGTACAATACTGATAATGGCAAAACCCTTAAGTACGTTGCAGTCTGTGATATCTAAATGCTGTTTCATTTCTTTTTCCATTTTTGTTCAAACTTTGAGCCGGCGATGATACTGTCATAGGGTATCGTGCCTTTCAGGAGGCGCTGTTGCGGAGTATATGCATCGCTCAGCAAATCGCGTTCTGCTTCATACCATTTACACTTTATGCCAGCCAAGCCCATCACAAGTTGTGATATGTTTGAGGAGATGAAGGGCTCTCTGTAGACCGCTCTTGCCTTGGCGACGATGGCGGCATGCTTTTCCTTGAAGATAGGGGAGAACCACATCACCATCGGGATTTCAAATTCATAGTAGGCGATAGGCGCACTGATGTTATCGCCCGGAGTACGTCCGAACATCCGGATATAGTCGTACACCTCTTCTCCATGGTCGCTGAGATAAATGACGATGGCATCATCTTTCTCAAAGTAATGGCAGATATCTGCGAAAACCTGATCGTTGTAGCGTGTAGCATTATCGTAGTCTGCGACAATCTGTTTTTGTTCCTGGTTCAGTTTTTTGCGGTTTAGACTGTCTGCCGTGAAATACTGGTGGGATTGGTCAAATCTGCAATTATATTTCACATGTTGTCCATAGAGGTGAAAAATTATGAAATTGTACGCTGCCGGTTGATAGTGTTCGTATTCCTTGATGAAGTCACCGTCGAGGGCGTAATGCTTCTCGTTACGGATATCAAAACAGAGCGTATCTAATTCAGAATCATTCAAAAAAAAGCTTCCATTGAAATCTATGCCGTTTTGAGTAGTTGACTTTTGGTACTGATTGGTGAGGAATGCAACTTTGTACCCTGCCTTGCGCATAATAGCGGGAAAAAGTACGCCGTCGGTCCATTTGCCGCTTTTATTCATATCGTATGTGGACAGCATATTCTTAAACACTTTGCTGGTCAGATTCCATGGTGTGACGGCATCATACATCACAGCAAGGCTTTTTTCATTGCGCATGCGTATCATATTGGGTGTCGTCTTGTATTTGTATCCATATAATTGGGCGTGATGCTTGCTGAAGCTTTCTCCGATGACAAGTATAATATTGGGGCATTGGTGATGGCAACTGTCGATTTGTATACTTTTCATGGATTCTTTCAAATCATCAAGGTCTTGGTCTGCGACATGAAGCATACACAGAGAATAGACAATGCGGTAAACTGGTGAATAAAACAACTCAGACTTAACCTTCTCGGCTTGTTCTGATGAAGAAAAGAAACGGCACAGCAGTTCTTTCTCTCCTAATGTCGGTGAGATACTTAATATGGTGATGAGAACTATGCAGAAAGAAGACAATAACTTCAAGAGATATGGACGAGGTGCTTTCCAATCCTCAAGTTTGCTTAGGAGTATATGTATGCAAACCGTCAGCAGTAACAGCCCGGAGGTTATCCAGAAAGCACTTCCTGTGAAATAGGCCAAAAAGAATTCCCGTGTTTCTTCTGCGTTTGTCTCGCGCCACAGGTTAATGGTCGTCGGAGTGAATATAACCTGAAATCGCTCCATGATGAATATCTCAAAGAACGTGGAGAGATAGGCGATACCATAAAGAAGAAATTTGACGTATCGCCGTATGTTGTGGCGGAAAAGCATCAGAAAGATGCAGAGCAAATAGATGTCAAAGCAGAAGTGCCAATAATGTAGCGCAGTGTCAACTTGGTAGATCCACTCGCGCCAGATACACAGGGACAGCATCAGAAGCATCATAAGGACAAAAACCCAGTTGTGGCGTATGGGCATTGCCAGGGTGCACAACACTTTGGCAAGAAACCGGCATATCGCTTTCGTCCATGAGACTAATCGGTGTATCATGCCACAAAGATACAAAAAAAGAACTATCACTTAAGCGCTTTTGCCGACTGACGCTTTTTAGACTCAAAAAACGCCATGTCGTAAAAACTTTGAAAAATATTTTAGTCTGTGTACTCTACTTTAACAGGTAATATTATTAACTTTGCAAAAATAACACCATTACGCAAATCATGTCTGCAGCAAGAAAAGTCATTTCAAACGTGTGGCACTTTTTAGGTCGTCACGCTTATTTTGTTGTTATCCTTTTCTTTATAGTTGTGGTTGGCTTCTTGGATACCAACAGTTATTACCATCGTTTTCTGCACCATGAGGAAATCAGGCATCTTCAAAACGAAATCAAGCATTATCAAGACATCTATGACAGGGATACAAAAACGCTCAAACAACTTGAGGCAGATCCCAGTGCCATGGAGAAAGTTGCTCGTGAACGCTATTTCATGAAACGCCCCACTGAAGATGTATATATTATAAAATAATTATGAAAGAACTGTCGCGTACACAAAATGTTATTTATGCTGCCGGTGCAGTGTTGATACTTGTCGGTGCTGTTTTGTGGCATGCGTGTGGGAATGTGGCTATATATATTTATTGTATCGGTTCGGTTATGTTTGCTTCAATGCAGTTTTTGCAAAGTTATCAGGGACGTAATGTTACTTTGAAGCGCTTGCGTAGGCAGCAAATCATAGGGGCATTCTTGCTGATGGCGACAGGAGTGCTGATGATTATCAATACGATGCATTTGGGTTATCTTTATCACAATGAATGGATGGGATGTCTTGCCATAGCCGCGTTTATAGAGTGTTATACGGCATTTAGGATACCTTATGTGCTGAAGCATGAAAGCGAAAACTAAAAAACCACATGTTGTATAATGGTTTGTAACAATCATTAACACTTACAAACCGTTTATAAACGATTTTATTTTAATAAAGCTTAAAAATATACATAATGAATTAAACGTGATACAACATATCAATAATTCATTATATATTTGCGTTGTGTTTGAAGAAGAAAGTCTATTTCTGAATGTTTAATTGGATAAAAGAATTTACTAGACAGGGTTATCTTGGAGCGCTTTACCCGTTGTTGCTTTTGACGGGAGGGGTGTTCCTTATAGTTTCTTGCGCAGAGCAATATAACATCTCCGGTAATTCGTCAGTGTCAACATTGGATGGCAGAATGCTGTATTTAAAGGCCCCCGACTCCAAGGCTGCGATGTGTAGTTTGGATTCATGTGAGGTAATCCACGGTAAGTTCAATTTTATGGGTATGGTGGACTCCACGGTCTTTGGTGAAATCTTTATGGATAACGAAGGCTTTATGCCAATAGTCATTGAGAAGGGCGACATCTCTATCTTTATCAGTAATACCGAGCAAAGGATTGTAGGCAGTCAACTCAATGATCGTTTATATCGTTTTTTGGAACAGAAAAACCGCATCGAGGAGGATATCATGAACCTATCCAACCAGGAAGCACAATGGATATTGTCTGGCGTCCATCCCATGATTGCCCATCGCAGAGTGGCTGAAAAAACAAATAGAATGTATAACCAACTTGAGGAATTGGAGACCGACTTTATTGCCACAAACTGCAATAATATTCTGGGACATACATTCTTTAACATGCTGTGCAGCAAATATCCTTATCCAATTTTAACTTCACAAATCAATAAGATTATCAAACGCTCCAGTGCCGGTTTCAGAAAAGATCCGACAGTGAGGACCTATATTCAGGCGGCAGAGGCGAATATGAAGTTAATCGAAAACAGCAACCGTTAATTTTATTTTTTGGGATATGTGTCGTGACAGTGGAAGTGTTGTTCGGTATATTGCTTCTTTTGTTGTCACGTTAAAAGTGTTATTGTTGGATTAAGTGTCATGAATATTAAAAAGATATGTGATATAATTGCCCGTTGGATGGGAGTGTTGGTGTTGGCGACAGCGCTAATTTCGCTGATTTGTCCTGCACCGCTTTCATCTGTGGACACATGGATAATCAATCCGTTGTTAGGGTTGATTATGTTTGGAATGGGCCTGACACTTTCAAAGGAAGATATCCGTATTGTGTTGCATCGCCCGAAAGATGTTTTGTTTGGTTGTTTGGCACAGTTTACCATCATGCCCCTTATGGCGTGGTTGTTAGCTAAACTTTTTGCACTTCCCGCGGAGTTGGCTCTTGGTGTTATGCTTGTCGGGTGTTGCCCTGGCGGAACAGCATCGAATGTCATTACATATTTGGCAAAAGGTGATCTTGCTCTCAGTGTGGGCATGACCGCATGTTCCACGATATTGGCCCCGCTAATGACGCCTATGTTGGTATGGTTGCTGGCAGGGACAATTGTCAATGTTGACGGTATGGGTATGTTACTTAGTATTGTCTGTGTTGTGATTGCGCCGATTGTCTGCGGATTATTGTGCCAACGATGGTTCCCCAATGTGACAAGGCGGTCGGTAGCCTATCTGCCGGCATTCTCAACGTTGATGATAGTGTTTGTCGTGGGTATTGTCATGAGTCACAATGCGGACCGACTTCTGCAAGGTGGAATAATAGTTGTCCTGGTTGTTATGTTGCATAATCTGAGTGGCTTGGTTTTGGGCTATCTGATAGGCAGGCTGCGGCATCTGAAGTATGAGAAATGTGTAGCGATCAGTGTTGAGGTGGGTATGCAGAACAGTGGTCTTGCCACCTCATTGGCGATAATACATTTTGCCGCTTATCCACTTGCCGCAATTCCTGGCGCGGTATTCAGTGTGTGGCATAATATCAGTGGCGCACTGGCGGCTAAATGGTACGGACGCAAATATTTGTCTGAAAAAGGTTACGCAGACAGAAATATTTCGTAATTTTGAATCATAAACATAAACAATAAATTATAGTGATTATGCGAAAAATAAAATCTATCGTATTGTTGCTCGCAGCAGTCATTGTCTTGGCATCTTGCGGAACAACGAGCACTGTACCCATTACAGGGCGTAAGCAAAATCTGTTGGTGACGGACTTCTATGTGCTGGGTCTTTCCAATTCACAGTATCAGGAATATATGAAGACTGCCAAGGTTTCAACCAACGCAGCTAATACCGCTATGGTTAAACGTGTCGGTCAGCGTTTGGCGAATGCTGTTGAGACTTATCTCAAAAGCAATAATCTGGCAGCTGAAGTCAAGAATTACGCATGGGAGTTTAATCTCGTTAATAGCAACGAGGCCAATGCTTTCTGTATGCCTGGCGGCAAGATTGTCGTTTACGAAGGCATATTGCCTTACACCAAGACAGAAGCAGGATTAGCTATTGTGCTCGGCCATGAAATTGCTCACGCTGTGGCAAAACACAGTGCAGAGCAGTTGTCAAAGCAGATGCGCGCACAATATGGCGCACAGGCATTGAGTGCTATTCTCTCAAACACTTCAACCAGTGCAGCTACATCGGCTATAGCATCTCAGGCATTCAGCTTTGGTGCAAACAGTTTGTTGCGTAAATATTCGCGTGATAATGAGAGTGAGGCAGACTTTATGGGGCTGGTATTTGCTGCTATGGCGGGTTATGACCCTGCAGAGGCCGTGACATTCTGGCAGAGAATGAGTGCCGGAAATACTAACAGCATACCAGAATTCTTCAGCGATCACCCTTCTGATGCCAAGCGCATTGCTGCTATACAGAAGGAGTTGCCGGAGGTGATGAAATATTATAAGCCCCAGGCTACGACGAAGGTCGCATCAGTTAAAACGACGGCTGCGAAGAAGACAACTGCTTCTACCAAGAAGACGACTACCACATCAGCCAAGAAAAAGACTGTGACGACGGCGAAGAAGAAATAGAGAAGTTTTCAATCAAAATTTTGCATTGAATATAGAGGAAATCTCCGGTAGAGAGTACTCGATTTTTTTATCCTCGATGAAATGTTTGTTTCATCGAGGATAAAAATTTTCGTTTATCGAGGTTAGCTGTTATTATGTGTCATGACGGAACTTGTTGCATATCCGCGAGTGTCGTCTTATAGTTTGTGCGCGGATAGAAAATGTGTCAGGGAAAGTGAAGCGGCGGTCCCGTCTGGCAGAGCCAAAGAAAAGAAAGTAAACGGGAAATATACGTTCTTTCCCCCAAAAGACTTAACTTTGAATTACCTTATAATGGAATCGTTAATATCAATAGAATTATGAAAAGAATATTGTCGTTGCTGATTATACAATTCTGTCTGGTTGCGCTATATGGCCAGGCTCCGATGTGTTCGCCTCAGATGGCGAAGAAGATGCAAAAATCCGCCTTAATAAAAATAATACGGAAAAACTCCGCGCGCCATCCGCTTATTAATGCCCACCGTGGGTGTCAGGCTTATGGTCCAGAGAATTCTATTCCAGCTTTTATTGCAGCGGGCGAGCGTCATGTGTGGGCCATAGAGACAGACTTCCGCCTGACAAAGGACGGGGTAGTGGTGTGCCACCACGATGCCACGTTGGACCGTACGACTACGGGTACGGGTAATGTGAAAGATTATACATACGAGGAGTTGAGGCGTATGCGTATTAAAGAGGTGAACTGCGCCAATATATATAACAAGGCTTATGATTATGCCGGTTTTTCTGAAGCGGAATTGCGTATCCCGACGATGGATGAATATTTTGATATCTGCAGGCGTTACGGCTGTGTACCTTTCATAGAGTTGAAGGAAGACGGAGGCGTCATAAAAAAAATGATAGAATCCATTAAAAGGCATGGGTTGGAGGGCAGTTGCGTAGTCAGCTCCATTCATCTTGATTTGCTGGTTGCAGCACGAGAGCAGGGCTGCATGGAGATGGTGCATCACATTTTTTCCACACCGTCAAAAGACTTTGAGACATTGAAGAGACTTGGCAATGTGTCAGTCTCGCTCAATGTGAGCCATAAGCATTTCAGCAAGCCTATCAGCAACAAATTTGATTACAACGGCTATCATCCCAAAGACTATAAAGACGCTATCCGTATGTGCCACAAGATGGGCTTTCGCGCCTGCTACCGTGCCGCTGATACCCCTGAGGCGGTGCGTCAGGTCATGCGATACGGTGTGGACTGTTTCCCCTCAAACTGCATGTGGGCGGCGAGAATGAAGGAAAAATAAGGCGGACAATTTTACGGCAGGGCAGTGGTTAGATGTAGTCATCTACAACGTCATTGACGAAGTCCAAAAAAGGTTTTGCCAACTTGGCTTGGCGGATAATTTCATCCATCCAATTATTAAGTTCAAACAGTTTGTCATTCAAATCTGTCCATACTATGTAGTCTTTGCACTTCAGGTATTCAGGATGTTCAAAATCCCTTGGCAGGCCTGCGGGGAGGACTTTCAGGGGTGTCATGGTAATGCGGTTGTGGAATGTCTTCTTGAAAGAGCGTCCTTCAACAATAGAGGAAAACGTCTCCACATTGTCTATAATTACCTGTCGGAGCACCTTAAGAATATTTGTCGGCAGACAGTAGCATCCTACTGCAAACATACAGTGTCCGGGCTCAAAATGCAGGTAATAGCCTCCATGGTATGATTTTTTGCCTTGTGCGGAGACATAAGCTCCCAGGTGGCGCTTATAGGGTGACTTGTCGGGCGAGAAACGTGTGTCACGGTAAAACCTGTAAGTGCAGTCTTTTACCGACAACGTCCTTACCGTCTCATCAATGTCGCCGAGGCGCATAATGAGTTGGGCGGTAATGGATTCAAATGCCTGGCGAACTCTGTCATACTCCTCACGATGAGCTTGGAACCAAGGGCGGTTGTTATTGTTGGCGATGTCCTGAAGGAAGTCCAAAATCATCGGAACCTGCTTCTCTGTAGCTAATGTGTGCATAGTGGATTATTTTATTTTACAAAGTTAATATTTCTTTAATTAAAAGCATAATAGACACACCGCTAATACGCAAAAAAATGTTAACTTTGCATACTTTTATTCCAAATAACATAGTTTTAATATATAATCACTTGAATTTATGAACTTTACGCTTTTAGCCACAGTCGTACTAACAGCTATTTTGTTCGTATTCGTCGTGTTGATAATGGTATATTTTATTGCACCGAGGAGTTACAACAAAATGAAAGAAGAGCCTTACGAATGTGGTATTCCAGCGCGTGGTGACCAATGGGGGCACTATCATCTGGGATACTATCTCTTCGCCATCCTCTTCCTGATGTTCGACGTTGAAACAATGTTTTTGTTTCCATGGGCGGTCGTAGCCCGTAGCTTAGGTCCGCAAGGTTTATTTGCAGTGTTGTTCTTCTTGTTCATTTTAGTTCTGGGCTTGGCATATGCCTGGAGGAAAGGAGCGTTGAAATGGCACTGATAAAGAAACCGAGCATCAAGTCCATCCCTTATGAGGAATTTAAGGATAATGAGACCCTTGAGCAGATGATTGATCAGCTGAATGAGAATGGCACGAATGTCATTGTCACTACAGCTGACCAGCTGATGAACTGGGGACGCAGCAATAGCTTGTGGCCCATGAATTTCGGTACCAGTTGTTGCGCCATTGAACTAATGGCCATGGGTGCTGCCAGATTTGACATGGCGCGTTTCGGCTTTGAGGTAACCCGAACCAGTCCGAGACAAGCCGATTTGATTTTGGTATGCGGAACCATCACCTATAAAATGGCTCCAGTGCTCAAACGCCTTTATGACCAGATGGCCGAACCGAAGTATGTCATCGCAATAGGCGGTTGTACCTGCACGGGCGGTCCGTTTACCAAGAGTTATCACGTCGTAAAGGGTGTTGATAAGATTCTGCCTGTTGACGTCTACGTCCCGGGATGTCCTCCGCGTCCGGAAGCTTTCTATTATGGCATGATGCAACTGCAACGTAAAATGAAGATAGAAAACTATTTCGGAACTGTCAATCGCAAAGAGATAGACGCTTATAAACGCGAGGAGCAAAAGAAGGAAAAAGAAGTTATTAAAAAAGAACAAGAGGCATGACACTGGAATTTAAAACTATTGCACCGGCGGAGCTTCACGCAGAAATGCTCCGCTTGAAAAATGAGCAGAAGATGGATTTCCTGGTCAACCTCATTGGTATGGACTGGGGCGAGGAGGGGCTCGGCGTTATCTATATGCTGGAGTCTTCTGAAACGGGCGAGACAATCAACATAAAAACAATTGCCGAAGACCGTCAGAATCCGTTTATCCCTACTGTCAGCGACCTATGGCAGATAGCTAACATTTATGAAAGGGAAGTGTATGACTTCTTCGGCATCAAATTCCTCAACCATCCTGACATGCGCCGCATTTTCCTGCGCGAGGACTGGGTAGGCTATCCTTTCCGCAAGGATGACCAGACGGAATTACTGAACAAACTGAGAATGACCGATGCGCCGCTCAGTGATACGACAAAAGAATATTTCTTGACTCCTGACGGCAAAGTGGCAGAAAAGACGAATGTCGTATGGGGACCGGATGAGTACGTTGTAAATGTGGGCCCGCAACACCCGTCTACCCATGGTGTGCTTCACATGAGGGCAAGTCTTGACGGTGAAGTGGTAAAGAAAGTCGGTTTGGTGCTCGGCTATATCCATCGTGGAATAGAGAAAATCAGTGAGAGTCTGACCTATCCTCAGTTGCTCGCCCTGACAGATCGCCTGGATTACTTCAGTGCCATGCAGAATCGTCATGCGTTGTGTATGTGCATCGAAAAGGCAATGGAACTTGAGGTGTCTCCACGTGTGCAATATATACGTACTATTATGGATGAACTGCAGCGTGTGGCATCTCACCTGATATACTACGCATGTATGACTATGGATACAGGTGCGCTTACCGCATTCTTCTACACCTTCCGTGAGCGTGAGGAGATATGCAAGATATTTGAAGACAACTTCGGTGGCCGTGTCATCCAGAACTACAACACCATAGGCGGTGTGATGTATGACATTCAGCCTGACTTCGTGGAGGAAGTCAAGAAGGTTTCCAAGAATATCCGCAAGCGTTTCCATGAATATCAGGACATCTACACGGGTAATGTCATCGCCAAGAACCGTATGATAGGCGTGGGCACAATAAGTCGTGAGGATGCCATTTCTCTGGGTACCACTGGTCCTGTCGGTCGTGCCAGCGGTTGGAAAAACGATGTGCGCCATCGTCATCCGTACGCATTGTATGACCAGATTGACTTCAAAGAGATTATCCGCACTGAGGGTGACACTAACGCGCGGCATTGGAACCGTATGGAAGAAATTCTTGAGAGCCTCAATATCATAGACCAACTCATTGATAATATCCCTGCAGGAGAATATCAGGCAAAGCGCAAACCGATAATCAAGTTGCCTGAGGGAAGTTATTACCAGGCAGTTGAGTCCAGCCGAGGCGAACTTGGCGTATTTGTTGAGAGCAAAGGAGACAAGAATCCTTATCGTGTGCATTACCGCAGCAGCAGTCTTCCTCTGGCAAACGCCATGGACACGGCATGCCGCGGCCAGAAATTTGCCGACCTTATCGCCATCGGCGCTTCAATGGACTTCGTAATTCCTGATATTGACCGCTAAAAAAGAATGAATATGTTTGACTTTAGTATAATTTCAAAATGGTTTCATAGCCTGTTGACAGGATTCATTCCTGAGTGGTTGGCAATTGGTATTGAGTGTCTCATTGTGCTACTCTTTATCATCATACTCTATGCAATCTTGGCTATTGCATTGATATATCTTGAGCGTAAGATTTGTGCTTTCTTCCAGTGCCGTATCGGTCCTAACCGTGTGGGCAAATGGGGTTTGTTGCAGGTTTTCGCCGACGTATTCAAAATGTTGTCAAAAGAGATTATCAAGATGCGCCAGTCTGACAAACTGCTTCACGATATGGCGCCGTTCTTTGTCCTTTTGGCTTCATTCCTCACCTTCGCATGCATACCCTGGAACAAAGGTTTGCAGATTTTGGACTTCAACGTCGGTTTGTTCTTCTTTATAGCCATCTCCGGAATAGGTGTCATCGGTATTCTTCTCGCCGGATGGGCGAGCCACAGTAAGTATCCTATGATAGGTGCTATGCGTAGCGGCGCTCAGCTCATCAGCTATGAGTTGAGTATCGGCATGACAATGCTGACAATGCTCTTACTCTGTGGTACAATGCAGCTTTCTGAGATTGTTCAGCAGCAGGCGGATTACGGTTGGAATATTGTCCGCGGACATGTTCCGGCGGTGCTGGCATTCATCATTTACCTTATTGCCGGGAATGCTGAATGTAATCGTGGCCCGTTTGACTTGCCTGAAGCTGAAAGCGAGTTGACCGCAGGTTATCACACAGAATATTCCGGTATGGGTTTCGGTTTCTTCTATTTGGCAGAATACCTTAACATGTTTATCTGTGGAGCGATGGCGGCAACTGTTTTCTTGGGTGGCTGGTCACCGATTTACTTCCCCGGACTTGACGGCTTTAATACCGTCATGGGTTACATTCCCGGTTTCGTGTGGTTCTTCGGCAAGGCATTTTTTGTCGTGTTCCTTTTAATGTGGATTCGCTGGACATATCCCCGTTTGCGTATCGACCAGCTGCTGTCCCTGGAATGGAAATACCTCATGCCGATCAGTATGTTTAACATTATTCTTATGGCCCTCGTTGTATGCTTCGGCCTAACACTCTAAATAAGGAAGGATTATGGACAGTAAAACTTATTTTGGTGGTATCCTCGACGCTGTAAAGAGCCTTACTATTGGATTGAAAACATCCATAAAGGTTTTCTTCGAGCACCACGAGACAGAACAATATCCCGAAAACAGGGATACGTTGACATTCACAGACAGAAACCGTTTCTGCCTGGAAATGCCACACAATGAAAATAACGAGCATAAATGTATTGCCTGCGGTCTCTGCCAGATGGCTTGCCCTAACGACAGTATTTCTGTAATCAGTGAGATGGTTACCACTGAAGACGGCAAGAAGAAAAAGCAGCTCGTTAAGTATGAATATAATATTGGTCAGTGCATGTTCTGCAACCTGTGTGTTACGGCTTGTCCTCAGGGAGCCATCCGATTTAATCAGGAGTTTGAACAGGCTGTTTTTGACAAGAGCAAGCTTATCAAGGTACTCAATCAGCCTGGCAGTAAGTGCCAGGAGAGACCCAAGCCTGCCGTGGCACCAAAGCCCGTCGCTCCTAAGGCTGAACCAGCTTCCGAAGCGACAAAGCCAGAGGCGCCTGCAGCCACTGAACCAACAGAAACAAAGAAGGAGGATTAAATATGGCACAGACAATAATATTTCTCATTCTTGCGGTCATCATTTTAGGCTGCGGCATATTGGCAGTGACGACAAAGCGTATCATGCACGCTGCCACATATCTGATGTTTGTTCTTTTTGGCACAGCCGGACTCTATTTTCTCATGGGCTACACCTTCCTTGCCTCAGTGCAGGTGATGGTATACGCCGGAGGCGTGGTTGTTCTTTACATCTTTGCGTTGATGCTTACAGGACGCCAAGACAAGAAAGACAACCATTCTGTTTCCCTTGCCAAAAAATTTGCCGCTCTGGTTGCGACGCTATGCGGAGCAGGTCTGTTCTTGTTCATCATCGTGTCCCACAGGTTTGCGGAGAATATGCTCACCGCACCCTCAGAGCAGACAACTTCTGTCAAGCTTATCGGACAGCAACTCTTGTCGTCTGACAAGTTTGGTTACCTTCTGCCCTTTGAGGTAGTCAGTATCCTACTTTTGGCATGTATCATAGGCAGTCTTATCATTGCCCGTAAACGTTAAAAATTAAAGACTATGGATAGATTAAATGAGCTTATCAATATAATATTGGGCATCCATGTCGACATGACTTGGTTTCTTGTCCTTTCGGCTTTAATGATGTTTATTGGCATCTATGGATTCTTGACACGCCGGAATACACTGGCAATTCTCATCTCTGTTGAACTGATGCTGAATGCAGCCGATATCAACTTCGCCGCATTCAACCGCATGCTCTTCCCGGAGGGGCAGGAAGGCTACATCTTCGCTTTATTCTCCATTGCGATTTCAGCTGCGGAAACAGCTATCGCTATTGCTGTAATGATAAATATTTACCGCAATCTGAAGAATAATTTTGTTGCTAATCTTGATAAACTGAAATGGTAATAACACATTAAATATTATGGAATATACAATTCTTATTTTGCTATTGCCATTTCTTTCTTTCCTGTTCTTGGGACTTGCAGGAAAATGGCTTAGCCATCGCGCATCAGGAATGATAGGGACAGCCGTACTTGCTGTCATCACTATTCTTTCCTATTGTACTGCATATGAATATTTCACAGCCGACCGTTGTGCCGACGGCGCCTATGCGACATTGGTGCCGTATAACATGACTTGGCTGCCTCTCGGCAATTTGAATTTTGACTTAGGTATATTGCTTGACCCGATATCTGTCATGATGCTCATTGTCATCACGACTGTGTCATTCATGGTTCACATCTACTCTTTCGGCTATATGAAAGGGGAGCGGGGCTTCCAGCGCTATTATGCGTTCTTGAGTCTCTTCACCATGTCCATGTTGGGACTCGTCGTTGCGACAAACATCTTCCAGATGTACCTCTTCTGGGAGTTGGTAGGTGTCAGTTCATACCTTCTCATCGGGTTCTATTACACATTGCCTGCGGCTGTCGCTGCAAGTAAGAAAGCCTTCATCGTGACGCGTTTTGCAGATTTGGGTTTCCTTATCGGTATCCTGATATTCGGATATTATACAGGCAGTTTCTCTTTTGATTTTGTTAATAATCTGCAGATGGCTGACGGCACGACGCCGTTTATCCCCTGTGCCATTGACAAGGCCGTTGCGGCAGGTGGGTTCATCATTCCCACAGCCCTGACGCTTATGTTTATCGGCGGTGCCGGCAAGAGTGCCATGTTCCCTCTCCACATCTGGCTGCCAGATGCTATGGAGGGTCCTACACCTGTCAGCGCCTTGATTCATGCTGCGACGATGGTCGTTGCCGGTGTATATCAGGTTGCACGACTGTTCCCGTTGTGGGTTACTTATGCCCAGGACTGGATGCCCGTAATCATTTGGGTTGGTGTGTTCACGGCCTTTTATGCGGCTTCCGTGGCGTGCGCACAGAGCGACATCAAGCGTGTACTCGCTTTCTCCACAATCTCGCAGATTGCGTTTATGATGGTGGCTTTGGGTGTTTGTACAGAGATTACTACCGGCCACGAGCATGAGGGCAGCATCGGTTACATGGCTTCCATGTTCCATCTTTTTACCCACGCCATGTTCAAGGCCTGTCTGTTCCTCGGTGCCGGCTGCATCATCCATGCCGTCCACAGCAATGAGATGGAAGCGATGGGCGGCTTACGGAAATATCTGCCTGTCACTCACGTCACATTCCTCATCAGTTGCCTTGCTATCAGCGGCATACCGTTCTTCTCCGGCTTCAGCAGTAAGGACGAAATCATCACCGCCTGCATGGCTTATAACCCTGCGGTGGGCTACATCATGACTGCCATCGCCGCCATGACTGCGTTCTATATGTTCCGTCTGTATTACGGCATTTTCTGGGGAACTGAAAACAGAAAGCTCCACGAGGAGCATACTCCCCATGAGGAAAGCATAATGACAATGCCGCTCGTAGTGTTAAGCATCATCACCGTCGGTGTCGGTGTCTATACTACACTTGCCGGCTTTGGCATGTTTGAAGGCTACAGTTTTGGCAGCCTCATCAGTGCCGACGGTCACGACTACCGCATCCATTTCGATACGTCGGTAGCCAGCCTGTCCACAGTCATAGCCATATGCTCTATTCTCCTTGCCACTTACATTTTCAAGGGAGAGACGCAGCCTGTTGCGGACAAGATGTATGCTGCCGCTCCGCGTCTGCACTGTTGGGCATACAAGCGGTTCTATATGGACGAGGTTTACCAGTTCATCACACACCGCATCATCTTTGCTCACGTCAGCCGTCCTATCGCATGGTTTGACCGTCACGTCATTGACGGATTCTTCAACTTCCTCGCATGGGGCACTCACGCGCTCAGCTTCAATATCAGGACCCTGCAGAGCGGTCGCGTTCAGCAATACGCTCTGGTGTTCCTCATCGGTGTATTAATCCTTATATTAATGATTCTTTAAAACTACCGCGATATGAATTTTCTATCATTATTTGTATTGATTCCGCTCCTCATGCTGTTCAGCCTGTGGCTGGCTAAGGGGCAAAAAGGCATCCGTACCGTCATGGTCGTCGGTAGTTCAGCCCTGTTGGCATTGGCTGTCGCACTGACCGTTAAGTTCATCAGCGACCGCGCAGGCGGGGCTGCCGAGGAGATGCTCTACACAGCAAGTTTCGTCTGGTTTGAGCCGCTTCACATCAGCTACTCTGTAGGTGTTGACGGCATATCAGTGGTCATGTTGCTCTTGTCCGGCGTCATTGTCTTTACGGGTACCTTCGTTTCATGGGATATGTGTAAGGAGTATTTCCTGTGGTTCACGCTGCTGTCCATGGGTGTATTCGGCTTCTTTATCTCTATCGATCTGTTCATGATGTTCATGTTCTATGAGATAGCGCTTATCCCGATGTATCTGCTCATTGGCGTATGGGGCTCCGGCCATAAGGAGTATTCCGCCATGAAGCTGACACTGATGCTCATGGGTGCCTCCGCATTTCTTATGCTTGGCATCTTCGGCATTTTCTACGGTGCCGGCGGACAGACGATGAATGTCGTTGACATTGCCAACCACACGGGCGGCGCCCAAATTATAGAATTCTCCAAACAGTGCATCTGGTTCCCGTTCACCTTTGTCGGTTTCGGTGTTCTCGGTGCCATGTTCCCGTTCCACACATGGAGTCCTGACGGTCATGCGTCAGCCCCGACAGCTGTATCTATGCTCCATGCCGGAGTGTTGATGAAGTTGGGAGGCTACGGCTGTTTCCGTGTTGCTATCTACCTTCTGCCGGAGGCAGCCAACGAATTGAGTTGGATTTTCCTCATTCTCACGGCGACGGGTGTCGTCTATGGCGCATTGAGCGCATGTGTCCAGACCGACTTGAAGTATCTGAACGCTTACTCGTCAGTTTCCCACTGCGGCATGGTGTTGTTCGCTATCCTGATGCTGACCACGACGGCTTCCACAGGTGCCATCCTGCAGATGCTCAGTCATGGCTTGATGACAGCACTCTTCTTCGCCGTTATCGGTATGATATATCACAGGGCGCATACGCGTGACATCCGTCAGCTTAACGGACTGATGCGCATCGTGCCGTTCCTGTCTGTGGCTTTTGCCATTGCGGGTCTGGCCAACCTGGGTCTGCCGGGTCTGAGCGGCTTTGTCGCTGAAATGACCATCTTTGTCGGTTCTTTTGAAAACGCCGACACTTTCCACCGTGTATTCACCATTATGGCAACAACGAGCATCGTAGTGGCTGCCGTGTATATCTTGCGTATGATCGGCAAGATTCTCTATGGTGTCAATCTCAATCCTGAGCATGCCAAACTTCATGACGCCCATTGGGAAGAGCGTTTCGCTGTCATTTGTCTCATTGTCTGCATCGCAGGCATCGGTCTCGCTCCGGGCTGGCTCAGCGATGTCATCTCCGACAGCGTGGCACCAGTCATAGACAACGTCAAGAGTGTGGGCCATCTGCTCTCCCAGTCGAATCCGTTTAAGTAATCTCTAAAAATCAGAAATAAAATGGACTATTCACAATTTTTATATATGCATGACGAGATATCTCTCATAGCTGTCATCGTCATCCTGTTTTTAGCAGATTTGTTTCTCTGTGGCGACCGTAAGTCAGGCACAGTGTCCAAAGCCTTGTCTTTGTTGCCTGTCGGACTGCTGGCGCTTCAGACCGCTTACATAGCCTCCGCATTGCTTTGCCCGTGTGGTGACGGCATGTCAGAGGCTTTCGGCGGTATGTATCAGAACACACCGGTGATGACCCTCGTCAAAGTCGTCCTGAACGTAGGTACCATTATTGTATTCCTCATGGCAGACAGCTGGATGAAACGCCCAGAGAACCAAATCAAGGTAGGCGAGTTCTATATGCTTACCCTCTCTACGCTGCTGGGTATGTATTATATGATATCATCCGGCCATTTCCTCATGTTCTTTATCGGCCTTGAATTGGCATCTATTCCAATGACGGCGCTCATCGCCTATACCAAGAACAATCAGGAGTCAGCCGAGGCTGCCGCCAAATACATACTCACGGCACTCTTCTCAAGCGGTCTGCTGCTCTATGGCATCTCGCTTGTCTACGGAACATGTGGCACAATGTATTTTGACGAGCTTGCGGCAAAATTCAGTCCTGCCGACACGCTTCAGCTGGCCGCTCTTGTCCTGTTCATCAGCGGCATCGGCTTCAAGATATCCCTCGTGCCTTTTCACCTCTGGACAGCCGACACCTATCAGGGCGCGCCTACCACTGTGACAGGCTATCTCAGCGTCATCTCCAAGGGAGCGGCGGCTTTTGTACTGTTTACCATCCTTGTCAAGGTATTCCAGCCTATGGTAGAGCAGTGGAACACCATCATGCTGTGGATTATCATCTTCAGCATCACAGTCGCCAACCTCTTTGCAGTCCGCCAGAACAACATCAAGCGGTTCATGGCTTTCTCTGCCATCAGTCAGGCGGGTTACCTCGTTCTCGGTGTGATGGGGGGCACGGCTCAGGGCATGACCTCACTGGTGTACTACCTCTTTGTTTATATGGTAGCCAACCTCGGTGTGTTCCTTATCATCAACGTTACAGAGCAGAACAGCGGTAAAATCAACATCAGCGACTATAACGGATTCTATCAGAGCAATCCCAAACTGTCGTTCATCATGACGCTGTGTCTCTTCTCGTTGGCAGGCATACCGCCCTTTGCCGGATTCTTCTCCAAGTTCTTTATCTTCATGGCTGCATTCAATGCAGGCTTCCCTGTACTTGTGTTTATCGCATTGGTTAATACGGTCATCTCATTGTACTACTACCTGCTCATCGTCAAGGCGATGTACATCGTGAAAAACGATGCTCCCATCGCTCCGTTCAGGAGCGACTGCTACACAAAGACCGCAATAGCAGTCTGTGCGCTCGGCGTTGTCCTTGGAGGTATCGTCAGCTGCATCTATGGATATATCGATACCTTGAGCTACGGTCTCTGACCGTTTTAACAAGATATAATATGGGATAAAGGGACGCTCCAATGTGTTTTGGAGCGTCCCTTATTGTTATCGTCTTCCTTTGGATATGACCGAAAGGATAGGTGTTCCCCGTTCTCCCCTGATTTTTTCCGTTCCACCGGCGTTGGGCCCCCTTTCTGTTACCCTCTAAGACAACATTCATGACCCCTGTAACGGCAGTTTTTTAAGCAGCAGCATTGGGGATTAAGGCAGAAAAATAAAAAAAATCCCCCGTTTCTGTAAAAAAAACACACTTTTTTTTGTTTTTTAAAAATTAATACATAAATTTGTGGAGATAAATAAAAATAATATAAAAATATGATTCTGAATCGATTACTTTATGTACCCCCCCCGAGTTGAGTGAAATGTGTGGTCAGGAAAGCTCCGGGCAGGGACTTCGTTGTTCCACCGGGAGGAAAATTTGAGTTATATTATGGAAAAATAGAATAGCAACAATAAAAAGAATAGTATTATGAAGAATTTTACACTTATCATGATGTGCCTGTTGATGGCTATAGGATATGAAGCCAAGGCACAAGAAGGCTATACCCCCTTTGTTGTAGAGGGTAAAATTTGGGATTTCGTTGTTCTGCCCGATGCGCTTGCCCCTCCGGGATATGAATGGTATGGGAAGAGTTATTTCGAGGGTGATACCATCATCAACGGCATTGCCTGCAAGAAGATGTACAGTTATAATGTATGGCACAATGACGGCTCTACGATGTATGAGGGAGCCCTTTATGAGAAGGATAAAAAAGTTTATTGCTTCCGTCCGTCCAAGAGCAAGGAAGAACTGATGTATGATTTCGGTTTGAAGAAAGATGATAAGATTAAGACCGTAACTTATATGATATATCAAGAGAAATCAGGCGGCTATAACCCACCATTTATGGAAGACAAGCAGGTAGTGAATATTGAAAATCACCTGTTCAGGGACCATAATCAACGTATGACGATATTATGTGGTACGGATGTAAAAGTTGAAGAAGTAGATGATTATTATAAGATATGGGGTACGTACGGCTACTGGATTGAAGGAGTTGGAACCACCAGCCATCCATTAATGAATTGGGCGCCATATTGCAGAATCTATCAGGCTCAAACCGAAGCGATAGTGTTAGATTGTGTAGTAAATGGAGATACTATTTTCACGTTCAAAGACAAGAAGGAATACGAAGAAAAAGCATTCTCCAAGAAATATATTTCCGGCATCAGCACAGTCAAGGCAGGCGGTGACAAAAAATCCGCAGGGTGGTACGACCTTCAGGGCAGGCGCCTGACGGAGCCGCGGAAGGGCGTGAACATCATCCGCTACAACGACGGCACGGCAA
>CACXEH010000092.1 GCA_902766625.1 uncultured Bacteroidales bacterium
GCAAAAGAGGTCCTCAATCGTACTCTGACGCAGTTTACCCACAAAGGTGGCGCCAAGATAGGTTATCATTTTAAAGTCGGCAAGCTCTTTGACCGCAGAGGTACATTCATGTTCAAGGATGACAAGAGCCTGGCGTTTGGTAAGAAAGAGATAGTCTGGAATAATGGAAAGACCGTTTGGATATTAGACAAAAAGTCGCGCGTTGTCAAAATAATGAATCCAGGAGAGAGTCGTAAGGGTCATAAAAGCCTTGACGAGGAACTCGCCATAGTTAAGGACGGCTACAAGTTGTCTATGACCTCCGTCGGTGACAACTACTGCATCCATATGAAGGCCATAAAGCGTCACACAGACATCAAGCAGGGCTATCTGTATATCGACAAAAAGACTTTCAATCCTGTACACATCAGGATGAAAGTCGCTTTCATTTGGGCTACGATAGACATTTGGGACTTTGAGACAGCCAACTATAAAGACGAAATGTTTAGCTTCCCTGTCAGCAAGTATCCTGACGTCAAAATTGTTGACAAGCGCAAATAAGCTGACGTTTGTTTTTCCAAGATACCAATGTTTCGGTCATTGGTAGCATAACAGTGTAAACTTATTGGATGAATTAATTCTATCCGTCGTTTGAGTTAAAACCATATTCGACTTTTTCCTGCGGACATTCAGTCAAAGTAAATGTGGTGACAGGACCATCTGTTGCTGTCTATAGGATTTGTTGCATCGTTATCTCGGATTGTTTTATGCTTTTCCGCCGATATATTCTCCGTTCCATAGGCTGGAACATATTCTACCCAATGGAATGTACGTTCCAGCCTATGGAACGGAGCACTTGTCGGGTTAGGACGACACGTTATTCCTCATGTATCCGGGCAGACATGGCACATTTTTACACATAAAATTATGTATTTGAGTTTTTGTGGAAATGTTTTTAGCAATTCTTTAGAATGTATAATGGCATAGCCATTAGTCCTGATGCGATTATAAAGATATGGTTGATTTGTTTTTTCCTACACGTTGAATGATATCACCTATTGTGGATAAGATGAATTGTTTGTCGCGATAGCAAAGCATCTTGATACGGGAATAAAAATAATACCGCCTGAAACCTTTAACGGCTTCAGGCGGTATCTGAAAAAATGTGTAAGTAGGTATTACTTTAGTTTTAATTTCTTGGCAATGGCTTTAGGAAGTGCGTCTTTATGAATGAGTATATTCATGGTCTTGTATGCCATATATGCTTTGGAAATGTAGCATTTGCCGTGATATTTGTTGTAATCACCCCATGAGTTTTTCATCATAAAATATTCCTTGCCGTTCTGGTCTTTGACAAGACCGTAGATGAGCATGCCGTGGTCGTCGGTCGTTTCCCAGTTGTCATAAGCTTCCTGACGCATTTCTTGTGTAATTTCTTTCTCGTTCTGGGAGTTCTTGACAATGTTGTCTTTGTCAGTGTCACCCTGCCATTTTGCCTGGTCTGAACCGCTGTTGTCCTTGGTTGTGCTCTCTTTAGGCATGAGGACTACTTCGTGTTTGCGGAAAGAGGGTTCGCTGACATCTGCACCCCACGCGAAGGTGTAGCCGTTGCGTACGGCATAGTCCATGACTTCCATGAACTCGTCGAGCGGAATGTTGTAGTTTAATCCCCAGCGCCAGTTGTCCTGAACTTCAATGGCAAACTGGGTATAGAACGGATGATGGGTAAAGGAGGTGAGTGATACGTAATCGTCCATCTTCAGGCCGAGACTCTCGGCAAAGGTCTGCGGTGTGTACTCCTTGCCTTCGTATGTGAATTTCTCAGGTATCTCGCCGATATATGCATTGTAAATGCCTTGCAAGCCCTTTTGCCATACGGGTGAAAGTTTCTTCAGGTCGCTTTTGGCGATGGCTTCAACGTATGCGGTAGACACTTTGCTCAGTTCGGTGTGGTTGTATAGAGAGTCACCATAGAGGCTTCCCGGTTTGGGCATAGCGCCTTCGGGGCACATACCATAATTTTTCAGACAATATACGGCGTCGTAGAAACTGCCACCCTGAGAGAATGAAATGTCCCCGTGGGTTCTTACAGCAGCAACGGCGCGGTCCATATAGGTCTTCTCCACAAGGAATGACTCGCAGAGGTCATATTCTTTCTTTTGTGTACGCAGCAGTTCGGCCTCAAAAAATCCTAATGAAGAGAATGCCCAGCATGTGCCGGAACGGTTCTGATTTTTGACAGATGTGATAGGGTTCTCCTTGATGACGGTGAAAGTAAGCGTGTCCTTCTTGGCTTCTTTCTTCTCATCTTTCTTTTCCTGGGCGAAAGCATTGCTGCCGATAAAAAGCAGGCAAAGTGCAATCGCAAATTGTTTGTTGAAAATCATAGGTTTTAGTAGTTTATAAAATTATTCATATCTGTTTTTTGCCATGAACTCTTCAATATCCTCAATGTGGTAAGGGATGATGTCGCGCCCGAGGAAGCGTGCACCGTCTTGGGTGATGAGGACATCATCCTCGATGCGTATGCCGCCGAAGTCGCGGTACTTGTCAATGACATCAAAGTTGAGGAATTCCGCATTGGTGCCATTCTTCTTCCATAGGTCAATGAGTGCCGGTATGAAATAAATGCCAGGCTCGTCAGTGACAATGAAATTTTCTTCAAGTTTGCGGCCCATGCGCAGGCTTGATGTGCCGAATTGGGAAGAAGGCTGTATCTCGTCATCATAACCGACATAGACTTGCCCGAGTGACTCCATGTCGTGTACATCCATGCCCATCATGTGTCCTAATCCGTGGGGCATAAATAAGGCGTGAGCACCAGCCTGGACAGCCTCGTCGGTGTCGCCTTTCATCAGATTGAGTTGTTTGAGCTGCTCTGTCATATGCCGGCAGATAGCCATGTGTACATCGTACCATTTTACGCCAGGGTGGGCTAATTCTAACGCCAAGTCGTGACATTGCTCCACAATGGTGTAGATATCTTTCTGTTTGTTGGTGAACTTTCCGCTGACAGGAATAGTGCGTGTATTGTCGGAGCAGTAGTTTTCATTTGTCTCCGCACCGGCATCACATAGCAGTAGCCTGCCTGCCTCCAGGTAATTGTCGGAGGGATAGCCATGCATGACTTCTCCGTGGGTGGTCACAATGCTCGGGAATGACACCATGGCGCCTAAAGAGTTGGCGACGCCGTCAATGATGCCACTAATGAAATGCTCTGTGACGGAAGGCGAACAGAGCTTCATGGCTGTCGTGTGCATTTTGTGGCCGATGGCACATGCGCGTTCAATCTCTTTAATCTCGGCCTTGCTCTTCGCAGAACGAAGTTTGACGACAGCTTTGATGAGTTCAACGGAGGCGGCATCCTTCTGCATCGCAGGTTGTATGCCGAGCAGGTCCTGATATAAAATCTGGATGTCATGGCGGTATGGAGGAAGGAAATGGACCTTCCTGTTTTCCTTGCCAGCCTGATCGAGGAGTGTCCTTATGCCGTTGAAAGGCATGGTGTCATCTATACCGACTTGTCCGGCCAGTTCTTTCACGCTGTCAACACTGCCAAACCAAATGATGTCATCAATATCAATGTCATCGCCCAACAAATACTCTTTATTGTTGTCAACATCGATAACACCGATGAGACCGTCACGTTGCAGACCGAAAAAATACAGGAAAGAACTGTCTTGGCGGTAATGGTAAAAATTGTAAGGCCCGTTGGCTGGGCTGTCATTGTTTCCCGGGAAAATCAAAAGACCGCCTCCCATAAGCTCCTTAAGGGCTTGGCGGCGCAGAATGTATGTGTTTTTATCAAACATAATGACGTTATTGCTTATAAAAATCTATGCAAAATTAATATAATATGGTGAAAGTATTTGGCTTTTTTGTTATTTTTGCAATTATAAATATCAAAATATAAACTAATGAAAAATTTTGCCTTATCCGTATTATTGTTCTTATTATTTTTCCCGATATCGTCAATTTCAAAAACCAACTGGCATTGGGAGAAGGGTACGATTGTTGTAGACACCCCGCAGCGTCCTGCAGGTCAGCAGGATGCATTGTCGCTGAAGGTGGCGCCGATACCTGTGGTCAGAGTGGCTTTCGTAGGATTGGGTATGAGGGGTCCTGGCGCTGTTAAACGTTGGACAAATATTGAAGGTACACGGATAGTTGCTTTGTGTGATGCAGAAAAAGGCCGTGTTGATTCGTGTCAGCAAATATTAACTCAGAAAGGATTCCCGAAGGCGGAGGCCTATTTTGGAGAATATGGTTATCAGGAGTTGTGCAAACGCCCGGATATTGATCTGGTGTATGTTGCAACGGATTGGGAACATCATGTTCCGGTAGCAAAATATGCTTTGGAACATGGCAAACATGTTGCCATAGAGGTACCTTCAGCAATGAATTTGCAGGATTGCTGGGATTTGGTGAATCTGGCAGAGAAAAACCGGCTTCATTGTATGATTCTGGAAAACTGCTGTTATGATTTCTTTGAGTTAAATACGCTGAACATGGTGCAGCATGATGTCTTTGGCGAGGTTTTACATGTGGAAGGTGCTTATATCCATTGTCTGGAACCATTTTGGCCTGAATATTGGCATAACTGGAGAATGAATTATAACCAAAGTCACAGAGGTGACATTTATCCAACTCATGGTCTGGGCCCGGTTGCGCAGTTGCTGAATATTCATCGTGGTGACAGGATGAAAACACTGGTTGCAATGGATACTAAGGCTGTAGGCGGACCTGAATATATCAAGACAAATACAGGAAAAGACGCAGAGTCCTTCCGCAACGGTGATCACACGACCACTTTAATCCGTACAGAACAGGGAAAGGTTATCGAGATTCAGCATAACGTCATGAATCCTCAGCCGTATAATCGCAAATATCTGGTGACAGGAACAAGGGGATTTGCATGCAAGTATCCGATACAAGGTTATTCCTTAAGTTCATCCCAGATGAAGAAGTCGGGCGTCAAACCGGATCAAGATAACTTGAGCGGTCATGAATTTCTGAAGAAAGAAGACCAAGACAAGTTGGTGAGCAAGTATAAATCTCCATTGATAGATATATATGGTGTAAAGGCCAAGAAAGTTGGCGGACATGGCGGTATGGATTTTATCATGGACAGTCGGTTGGTTTATTGTTTGCAAAACGGTTTGCCATTGGATATAGATGTTTATGATTTGGCAGAATGGTGTTGTCTGGCTGAACTCGGAGAACTTTCTATGGACAATAATTGCGCCTCAGTAGCTATACCTGATTTCACGCGTGGGAAATGCTATGTGCAAAAACAATTCCGTCATGCGTTTGCAACGCCTGAGCAGGAAAAAGCAAGTGAGAATATTGCACATATTTATACGGAGACTCTGAAGAAAGATGGTGTCAAAGCTGCAGAAAAAGCATTAAAGAAATTATTAAAGAAATAA
>CACXEH010000093.1 GCA_902766625.1 uncultured Bacteroidales bacterium
ATAACCTTTTTCAATGTAAGGCACTACCGCTGTCACCATTCTCTGGAAATTGTCCTTTATCTCCTGGACACGGCTACCCGGCAACAATGCTATTATCGGTTTGTCTTCCATTTTGTTTTCCGACAGGAAACATAATCTGTCCGCAGGATGCTCCTCCTGGTATGCAACGACCTCGTCAACTGAAGGATTACCTACATAATGGATGTCACATTGGTGCTTGCCTTCAAAGAACGGCACTTCAAAGGGCAATATCGAAAAGCGTTCGTCAACAAAGGCCTTGAGTTGCTTGACGCGTTTTTCCTTCCAAGCCCACACTTTAGGAAGGATATAATAGTGTACCGGTATTGTTGTCTTTTCCTTCAGGAATCTGGCAATAGACAGATTAAAACCCGGATAGTCTATCAGGATTACCACGTCGGGCTTTTCCTCAACAATGGCTCGCTTGCATGTTTTCATGGCATGGAGAATAGTTCTCAAGTGCATCAACACAGGAATGAAACCCATATATGCTATCTCCTTATAGTGACGCAGACATCTCCCGCCGACGCTCTTCATCTTGTCACCGCCATAGAACACAAACTCCGCAGCAATATCTTTTGCTTGAAGCGCACGCATCAGATTGGACGCATGCAGGTCACCGCTTGGCTCACCGGCAATCAGAAAATATTTCATAAATCCCAGCTTGAGACCTCATCCATGAGACTATAATCCGTCTCGTCGATTTTTATCGGGGTAATGGCGATGTAGCCCCTGTTCAGAGCCCAGTTGTCCGTAAGTACGTCATTAGGATCGTCATCAATATTCACGCCACCCAACCAATAATAATCTTTGTTATAATACACTTCATGGCGGGTAAACTCGTCCTTCCACATGCCTAATGCCATTTTACAGATTTTTATGCGCTTGTATGTCTCAGCCAACGGGAAGTTCACATTCAGCAACGACCCATAGGGCAGTCCTTTTTCCAGAACTTTTTCCGCCAAGCGGCGCACATAGGGCGTCATCGGAGCGAAATTGGCATCAGCGTCAAAGTCGCACAGGGAAAAGGCGATAGACGGTATGCCGTGCATCGTCCCCTCCTTGGCTATGCTTACCGTACCAGAATAGTGTTCGTTGATTGTTGCATTCGTGCCATGGTTGATACCCGAGACCACTAAATTTGGCTTGCGTGAAGCGTGCTGGTTTAATGCCAGTTTGATGCAGTCTGCAGGTGTTCCTGTGCAGGAATAAATGGTAAGGCCCTCTTCTTGTCTGACTATTTTTGAAGTAATAGGCACCTCTGTAGTAATGCTGCATCCGGCAGCCGAGCGCTGATGGTCGGGTGCCACTACCAGCAAATCTCCTATCGGGCGAAGCATTTCTATCAACGCATTTATTCCCTTGGCTAAATAGCCGTCGTCATTGGATATCAAAATCAGTGGTTTCATCTGCTTGTTACTATGTTATAGCAAAAGTACTAAAAAACTTTCACTTTACACTATTCAGGCATACCGCTTAAGTTAAAAACATGCATGAGCCTGCTTGGTAACAAATATTCAAAAAAAATGGACGCCTCCTGGGAGGCATCCATTCTATTGTCTGTTTGTAAAATTTTCAATTAGAAATTGTAATACAGACCGAAGGTCAGAGCATTGCCGTCGAGGTCAAAGCCGAAGCCATCGTTGCCGAATACGCCGAGAGCAGCGTCATCAGCCTTGCGGTAACCTAAGAAACCAACGTGAGTTACAAAACTCAGCTTGTCAGTCAGATTAACTGCAACACCCGGTTTCAAACCTACTTCCCACTCGTTCTGAGCGTCAAAGCCTTTTACCTTGCCTGTGTAGAAGCCAAAGCCACCATCAACGAATACGTTTACATTATCCAATTTGAGGAATGTGTAACGAACGTATGGAGCTACAGTAAGACCATTGTACTTCTGGCCAGCATTGTAGCGATAATTCCAACCAATTACAGTACCGATAGCCCAATTGTCACTCAGTGTGTAGCCAACTTCGGGAAGGATAGTCACAGATGTAGTGTTAGCATCATAGTTTCTCCATGTTCCCAGAGAACCGCCAAGATAAACTTGAGCACTTGCAGTTAAAGACATAACTGCGATAACAGCAACTAATAAAATTTTTTTCATAATTCTGTTTTTTTTGTTAAACATTTTGTCTCTTTGCCTGACGGCATCAAGACTATTCTTTTATTTCACAGGCAAAATTATATATTTTTCTTGAATCATATTCATATTTTGCATAAAAATTTACAATCAAAAAACGTTTTAGAATACTTATAATGAAAAATAGAACAATCCTACGCATTATCCGACGTTTTACGTCGGCGTTTTTGGCAATATACTACAGCTTTTTTGTCTTAAAATTTAAGGTAAAAGGTTTTAATAATAAAGATACACAGAGATGGGCCGCTCTGGAAAGAGTGTCGTTAATTCCTGACAAGTTTTCTGTTCCAGCCGACAGAACGTATGTTCCAGCGCATGGAACATACGTTCCAAAGGACGGAATTTACATTCCTGCCTATGGAACAGAGCAGATGTCGCAATAAATAATGTGTCATACCGAGGACAGACAGGTTCTGTCTGCGAGACATTCAGTTTTCAGCATCTTAATCAGCCGGCAAGAGATATCATTGCCCCTCGATCAATGGGAATTCTTGTACTTGAGATATTCCTTGCGCGCTTTTTGCAACTGTTTTTGGAACTCCGGCTCTGCACTTACCCTGGCGAAGGTGATACTGCCAGCCAGTCTGCCCATGTCCACATCGCTCTGATAATGGAATCCGACTATGACGCGGCTTTGTCCGATGTCATAAGCTATCTTCATGATTTCCGCCGTATGCTCTGGGGCGATACTCGCCAAGGCAAGTCCCACGAGCCAAGCGGCGTGAGTATGCCCTGAAGGATAACTGGTAAAATCGGTAGAACGCTCATGTCCGGGAACACCAGACGGTTCTTTGTATTGCTGATAAGGGCGGACACGTTTGAAATGAGCTTTGGCACTTGCCCCAGCCTGCTGTTCTGTCATGTGCAGACGTGCAAAGAGAAGCCATAGTTCGGGATGGGTCTCCTTAGTCAGTTCAAGCCCTACAGCCGGGCTGAAGCGCCTCAGCAGAGAAGCCCCGTTGAAACTGGCATCCTTGACAGCAAGTTCGCCACGCTCGGTATCACGCACAGAAATGCCATGACGATATTGCGTCCAATCGTTAAAAAACAAAGCATCAGTAAGCTCCGGAGGATTAGGCAGCACGAGTTCTAAATGGGGCGCCTGCTCACGGGTGAAAAAAGGCTGCGGCCGGTCTTTTTTCTCCTGACCCAAGGCGGAAATCACCGCCACAGACCAAAACAAAATCCAAATATACTTATTCCTCATATTATTTATTATAAAGGTGAAAATTAATCGTTTTCGTTCTTATTTTGTTACCGGACAGAGAGGTCAAAATGAGCGCCAGGATATGACTAATACCCAAAAGAGAAGTACCGCCATATAGTACAGACGGGGTTAAAACTGCAACGCAACATAGCCTCGCGCGACATCATGCTGTTCCGGACAATGAGCGACTGAGATTTTTACGTGTTCTGCCATACCCTGATTTTAATTGTGTCTGTAATGCATAAAGACCGATCCTAATGCATCTTCCCTC
>CACXEH010000094.1 GCA_902766625.1 uncultured Bacteroidales bacterium
GGGGGGGGGGGGGGGGGGGGGGGGGTGGTGCAACGGTAAGCATTATACCGATTTATAAGCTTACGCCATCCTGGCTTTTATAGCGTGAGACACTGGCCTACCTGTAATTACACTTCTTTTGACCCGTAACATATTGACTATGTATCTGCGCCACTTGATTTATCGTCATGTTCTGGTTCGCATCTGTTTCCATGTAGTATCTTTCTGGAGGACAAATCATCAAACTCTGAGGATTAAACAACGGACCGAAGCTCAGTGAGAATCCTTTTTTCAATAGTTGCTCTGCCAGTTGCGGCTTACCTCTAAAGCCATGAACTATAAACGGAACAGAAGAGGGAACATAAGCAGCCATTAATTCACTCCAACACCCTACACAATGAATAATAAGAGGCTTGTTGATGCTTACTGCCAACTCTGCCTGTTTCTTATAATACTCCGTCTGTTGTGCAAGACTTATCTCACTGCGCCTGTCCAATCCGCATTCACCTATGGCCTTAAGCTGTGAATGCGAGGAAAGTGTTTCAAGTTGTCGATAAACTTTATCCCAGTCACCTGCAAAAAGAGGAAATATACCCGCGGAATATTGGCGCCCTGCTACAGGACGGAATGACATCGGGTCTTCAAGGACGTCCATTGGAAGATTAATAAATGCATTCGCAGGCGCATCTGCATTATGGGTATGAATATCAAATATATTTGTCATCTTCAAGGTACGGGGTCATAGCCGCTGCCACCCCAAGGATGACAGCGCAAAATGCGCTTAAGAGCCAGCCATCCGCCTTTGAAAGGCCCATATTTCTTAATAGCCTCAATAGCATATTGGGAACATGTCGGCGTAAATCGGCAACAGGCAGGTGTATATGGCGAAATGGCTGTTTGATAAAACCTGACAGGGAGAATGAGCAACTTTCCCAAAAGACCGTTAATGATATGCAACAGATGTTTCATATTCTATCCCTTAAAGCATATAACAATGCCTGTACACTGGAGACTATTTGTGTTGATTTTACAGGATTATCAGACAACCACAGGAAAGCGATGTGCACTTTTTTTCCTTTAGGTACCAACGCATCCCATAAGATAGCCTTATTGAGGCGATAAGCTTCACGTATTTGCCGTTTTGCTCTATTACGGTCAACGGCGAGTTTGAAATGACGTTTGGAGACACTGATAAGGACTTTTATTGGCACATCGTCAGCGGTGTCAGGCATCTCTTTATATATAAGACGCAGGGGGAAATCATTTATCACACCGCTTTTATGCACAAAAAGAGCCTCTATATCTGTCCTTGATACGAGGTGTTCTTTATGTGGAAATCCGTATTGTGCCATCTTGTATTCCTTTATAAAAAAGACTGACGGCATATATTTTTTTACCGTCAGTCGCTTTATCATGCTTTTCAAAGCGGAAAGACGCCTTGCTATTCTTCTCTTTTTTCTACCTTGCCTTCAAGGAAGATATCCAGGGCGGCAGGCATGGACGTTGCCTCTGCGGTTGGCGCTTTCAAGTCCAGCCTGTAATTGCGTGCTTCCATCTCCTTTGCTGCGGCATCGCCCCAGCAGGCAAAAAGGGTCTTGCCTTGTTTGTAGTCAGGAAAGTTGTCTGTAACTGATTTCACACCGCTTGGTGTAAAAAACACGATCATATCATAATCAAAAGGTTTATCCTTATCCAACTGGCTGCTTACAGTACGGAACATGTTACATTCCGTATGCTTCAAACCCCTTGCCTCCATGTCTTCACTCATATTGTGATGGTGCACTTCGTTTTGAGGAAATAAGAAAAACTCTTTTTTGTGTTTTACCAGCAGGTCCAGCAACTCATCCCACTTACCTGTCTTTGCATAGAATATCTTACGCTTGCGATATTGAATGTATTTCTGAATATACAATGCTATTTTCTCTGACACAAAGAAATATTTCATTTCTTCCGGCATAGTGATACGCATGTCCTTGCATATTGCAAAGAAAGAGTCTATGGCATGATGTGAACTGAATATGATAGCGGAATGCTCAAGAATATTAACCCGTTGTGCACGGAATTCCTTTTCTGTATATCTTTCAGTATGAATAAGCTGCTGGAAGTCTATTTTGATGTTGTACTTTTGCTCTAAGTCAAAATAAGGAGACTTAGCCGTTTTAGGTGCCGGTTGGGATATAAGTATTTTCTTAATCATTGCGCGTTGTATACATGCTTTTTAAACTAAATAAACACAATTGTAAACCTATTGGCCTCTATTAAACACCACCAAAGATAAAAAAGCGGTAGTATTTCAAACGTGCAAAGGTACAAAATTAAATGCAAACTTCCTAATTTATAGGTAAAAAAGATTTGTTTAGTCTTATACATCAGGAATACTTCGAAGAGAATTATCAAGACGAGATATACCCAAATGGAAATCTGAGTTGACAAATCAAAATATACTATTACCAGGGTTAAAATGAAATATCCCGTGGTTTTCAGAAGTGTCAACAAGTGATAAGAGTTAGACCATTGTCCATTGTTCTGTTTGGAGAAAAATGTCCAGTTGGTAAGTTTATATGCTATATTTTTTGTCAGGAAATAGACAGCGCAGACAAGCATGTTCAACAACAAAAGCTTATACGGAGAAGTGCGGTTGAATACATCCGGTAAGGCATACTCTGTATAGTGCAAGAACATTATTGCTAACAGAAAACTGCACAATATATTAGTAAACAGCTGAGATTTTATTTCGCTGTCACGATTGAGCAATACAGCCTCGTTGCGGTCACGGTTGTAAAACAAATATTTCAGCTGCACGCATAACACATGTAAATAGCGTGAGATAATAAACAATACACCGAAAAAACAGATGAGCAGTGTCGAGGTAATAAGTACATCATTGCGCAGACGATAAGGTACAGGGTCTCCGGCAATGCCTGAAAAGGTAAGCCGCAACTCTGAATGCAGGTTTTCGTTATTAGAAAAAAATCCGTCTTTGTATGTCGGAATGTCCTGAAGGTTGTAGATTCTGCCTTTCCTTCCGGGCAACCCCAGTGTGTCTGGCCTGTTGGAAGGGGCTACAATGACAGGCTTGCAATACACCTGCACAATGGAATCCTGTTGCGAAGGCGTAGCATTGCGCGGAAGCAGTTTTAATGCCTGATAAGGGGTCGTCGGGCGATGAAATACAACTTCCTCGCCCGTCTCCTCAAAATTATAAACCGTAGTGTCTGCCTCTTGCCCAACAACCATATTTACAGTCCTTTTTAGTGTCTTTCTTCTCTCAGGTCACCGTGCTTCCGGTCTGGCAATTCCTCAAACAAACGGACGGCCTCTTCCGGCGTATCTGCAAAAACAAGAATGTCAGCGTTAGCCTCACGCACAAACTGCTCTTTGACACATGTCTCAAACCAGTTTTTAATCGGATCATAAAAACCTGCTGTATTCAGGACTATTATAGGATGATCGTATAATTGCAACTGGCGTGAAGTGACGCTTTCCCAGAGTTCTTCCATTGTGCCACAACCTCCGGCAAGGGTAATTATACCGTCCGACAAGTCACGCAATTTCTGCTTACGGCTTGCCATATCTTCGGTGACATAAAGCTCTGTCAAGCCTGTATGCGCCCATCCTACATCATACATGAACTGGGGTATGACTCCCGTTACCGTCCCGCCTTTGGCAAGGCATGCTTCCGATGACTCGCCCATCAGTCCTGATGTTCCTGCACCATTAATGAGGTTGATGCCTTTTTCGGCACACAATTCTCCTATACGTCGCGCAGCGTCTTTGTATACCTGTGGAATGTGATTCCCTGATGAGCAAAACACACAAACATTTTTTCTCATAGGTCAAATGCTTTTTTAATATCGTTCACACGGTCCAGTTTCTCCCACGTGAATAATTCTACCTCAATAGTCTTTATCCTGTCGTTATACAGAGACTCGTAAGTCTTAGTCACTACTTTCGGCTGGCGGCCCATATGCCCATAAGCAGCTGTCTCCTCATAGATAGGCAGGCGGAGCTTGAGCGTCTGCTCTATGGCATACGGACGAAGGTCAAACATCTGTTGTATCTTCCGTGCTATTTCGCCGTCGGTCATGTCAACATGGCTACGGCCATAGGTATTGACATAGATATTGATAGGCTCAGCAACACCTATGGCATAACTCAATTGTACCAGCATCTCGTCAGCAACACCTGCAGCCACCATATTTTTGGCTATATGCCGCGCTGCATAAGCCGCGCTGCGGTCCACCTTGGAAGGATCTTTCCCGCTAAATGCGCCGCCACCATGAGCACCCTTGCCTCCGTAAGTGTCTACTATGATTTTGCGCCCTGTAAGTCCGGTATCTCCGCTTGGTCCGCCGATAACAAACTTGCCTGTCGGATTGACGTGATACGTTATGTCATCATTAAACAATTTCAGGATGTTTTCATTATGAATTGTTGTCTTGACTCTTGGTATCAGTATATTGATGACATCGTGGCGTATTTGTTGCTGCATCTTTTCATCAGTATCAAACTCGTCATGCTGTGTGCTGAGCACAATAGTATCTATGCGGACGGGGTGGTTGTCATCATCATATTCTATAGTCACCTGACTTTTTGCATCCGGGCGCAGATAGGTCATCTGCTTACCCTCACGGCGTATCTCCGCCAGAACATACAACAGTCTGTGGGCCAAATCCAAACTTAACGGCATGAAGTTTTCCGTTTCATTGGTCGCATAGCCGAACATTATCCCTTGGTCACCAGCTCCCTGTTGTTCCCTTTCTTCACGTTCAACACCACGGTTGATGTCGCAGCTCTGTTCGTGTATGGCTGACAGAACGCCACATGAATTACCGTCAAACATGTATTCCGCCTTGGTATAACCGATGCGGTTAATCACCTCACGGGCAATACGCTGAAGGTCAACATAGGCCTTCGTCTTTATCTCACCAGCCAGAACGACTTGGCCTGTAGTAACCAAAGTCTCACATGCCACCTTAGCCTGAGGGTCAAAGGCAAGCAACTTGTCTAAAACTGCGTCGGATATCTGGTCGGCAATCTTGTCAGGATGTCCTTCTGAAACTGACTCGGAAGTAAATAGATAGCTCATCTTTCTTAAGAGTTTAAAATTCTACATTATAAGACGTGGGAAAGATGTTGAAGGCGGAATGCAAGAACAGGCTATATGCCCTGCCTCTTTTCTTTTAGCATTTTTTCCCGTGGTTGCAAGCAGCTCAAATCTCTCCACGTTGTTTCGTGATGCAAAGTTAACTATTTCTTAGGGAACAACTGTATGTTTATGCAGTTATTTATTGTCACCCGCTGAAAATTTGAGTTTACCCGGAGTATCGTAACAGCACAACCTCGCAGCAAAGCTAAAATGTTGTTTTACGAAGAACGTGTGGTTTTGGCACAATCTTTTTTCAGTTCCATACCATGGAACATAAGTTCCGTCCGGTGGAATTTACATTCCAGCCTATGGAACGGAAAAACTATTGGCAAAGCTTTGAACATCTTTAAGGACATTCACTTTCTGGGATACAGGGGCAATAAATTATTTGTTTGTGATAAGCAGATAGCGCGGGTCTGACTCATCATACCATGTACGCACTATTTTATTCATCTCTCGCCTGTAGAGGGTGGCATTGCCTTCTATGAAACTGTTGAGCAATGCCCAGAAACGTGGGCCATGATTCATCTCTCTGCTGTGGCACAACTCGTGGCACATAGTGTAGTCAATAAAGCGTGACGGCAGGAGCAACAGATATAAAGACAGATTTATATTGCCCAGACTGGAATAGCTGCCCCATTTGCTTGAGGTGCTCTTGATGGCAAGCCGGTTGTATTTGAGTCCCGTCCGTACAGACCATTGTTTCAGTCGCTCAGGGAAAATCAGCTTGGCTTCACGGCGCAATGCCTCACGTATGACATTACGAAACCACGGCTGGAAGTCGCCGACATCAAAACGCGTACCAGAAGGAACATAGACAGTCAGACGGCTCATATCTCCTTTGCAGAAGAAATGCTTTTCGTCAGCTTCTTTTATGTCAAGATGAAACAAGTCCGTGTCTATGACAAAGGACAAGTCAATGGGGTTAAATTTTTTATTCAGAAACAAACTCAAGAGTGCCAAAAAAATCAGGACAATGGAAATCAGGTTTCTCTAATTTAATGGGATTCCATGAGAGGAAATGCGGTTTCTGCAGTTCGTCGCCACATTTATAGAAATTAGCTTTAACCTGTTTGCCTGTCAGAGTCCGGATGTTGTGCTTGAAGAAAATTGCATATGGCAGGATGAGCGCAACTTCCCACGTCTTTTGCCCTGACGTCTCTTGAAAAGGCCGTCGTCCCAGAGAAGCCCAGCGTTGCACCGCGCCCAAAGTCTCAGTGCCTGCAAGTTCGCGGTTCTCCCTGCCTGTGCCTGCACCAATGAGAAGAGTGCCAATACAATTACACTCTATGTTGTAATATATGCCATCACCAGCCGGCATGCAGAAGAATTCTACACAACTGTCTGTCCAGACGCTGCCGTTATCTACTCCGTAAATGGCACGGGCAGTGTCTTCCGTAACTTTATAATGTAGAAATACGGAAAACTTGTTATAGGCAATACGAAACTGTACTTCGGGACAATAAGGATAAGCTTCACGCCAGTTAACATTGCTTATTGGGGTAAACGCTATGGCGGCATTGTCCATCACTGTAGGAACATCTATGGCATCGCGTACAATACTTTTAATGAATGGTACCTGCATCTTTTTTTATTTATCGGTTTTCTCTTAATACAAAGATACGAAATTTATTTGTTGACGGGACTCTTCTCTTTATCTTTATTGGAACATTGTTAATACAAATAAAAAAAGCGGTGATTTGTTCACCGCCTTTCTTTTATTTTAAGATATGCTTTTTATTTTAAGTCGTGTGTTTCAGCATATATTTTTTTCTTCGTTTTCAACATTTCTATGTAATCATCGTATGACATCGCCAGGCGAAATCCCACTCTTGGACTTGAACCTTGCTCTTCTCCGTAATTGCGTTTAGATAAATAAAACACATCTCTTCCGTCTAAATAGCTGCCACCGCGGATAACGCGCAAAGAACCGTCTGTAGCTCCTTTAGGATTTGTAACTACTCCTTTGGCGTGGTCATTCAAATATGTTTCAGCACTATACCTGTCAGAACACCATTCGCTGACATTGCCTGACATATCATAAATGCCCAATTCATTAGGTTTCTTTTCGGCGACATTATGAATATTTCTTCTAGGACCTCCATATTGTTGTACTGCACTGTTCTCATAGAACCATGCCACTTCGTCAAGATAATTGCTGCCTGCATACATATAATTCTTTGAATCTACTCCGCCTCGGGCAGCATACTCCCATTCGGCTTCTGTCAACAAGCGATACTTGTAACCGGTCTGCTTGTTTAACTCTGCAATAAAATCTTTACAGTGTTGCCATGTTACGCCATTGACAGGATCAGAAGATTCGTCAAACATAATATCATAATCCACAGGCATTATTCTGTGCCATAATATTTTTGTGACTTCAGTTTCAGCGACAAAATAATCGCTCAGATGTACAAAGTGCGTAGCATCGTCATCCACCGCAGTTGTATCTTGCGCCTTTAAGCCTGATTCTTCTGAACGTATTCCCATTGTAAAAGTTCCGCCCTTGACTGGTAACATGGCAAACCTATAGCCTCCTATGTCCTGCAAAAATGTTTTTTCAGGATAATTGGACAGAAGGCTTACATGCACAGGAATACTTAACCATTTTTGCATTCCGAGTCCGGAGTTTTGTAAATATACTGTTATTGATGTCGTGTCATCTATCACATTTTCATTTCCTTTAATCGTTAAACGTGCGTACACGTGCATCCTGTCATTGAGATTACTCCCGTCAGAGGATTTTGTTGTTTTTGTGCCAGGCTCGTTATGGGTTATCGCAACGACGGAATTATTGTTTGTGTTCCAGTACGCAAGCGTCCCATAATATTCATTTACACCCGTTCCTATATAAGCATATACAACCACCGATTCTCCAGGCTTTACGTCAATATATTTTATTTCTCCGTCATCACCTGATCGGTTATAACTGACAAAACGAGGACCTGAATCGTAAATGCTGTCATCATCTGAACTGTTGCACGATGCAAACATGGTGAATGTAAGTGCCATACACATTGTCATCCAAAAATTTCTATTCATAGTTTATAAATTTTTATGTTACAAAGATATGAAATTTTTTTTATAACCTTTTTTTTTGCTATTTTTTTTATTTTTCTGGGGTGAACATCGGATCCCAGGCAGGCAACATCGTCGGCTTTTGCTTTGACATATCCAGTATATTTTGAGGGATATATTTCTTATTGACAACCAGACGGAACACGTACTCATCAAACCATGAGTCTGTCATAATGATGTGTCCGTTGTAACCATAATCTTCTCCCCAGCTGTTTTCAACCATCCACTTTACAGGTTTGCCCGTAGCATCCAAATCCACCGCCATCAATGTCATGGCGTGGCTTGAACCACTCGCAAATGTCATGATGCGCTCCTTCTTATCCATCAGGAACTCTGTACCCAACAAATCAGCATAATTATAGTTGCCCGCATCCTCAAAGCCGTTTTTAGGATTTAACTCCTTTCCCACATCACATGAAAGATACATCATGGTGCTGTCCTTGATAGACTTAATGGCCATAGATTTAATATCTTCCATAGGAAGATTGACGTAGGTCCAGTTTTTGCCATCATATGTATGGCGGTCAAGGTCTATTTGATAAGTCCTGTAAAAAGGTCGCGTCGGGTCATTCATAAACATTACATAATCATTATGCAAGTCCAGATTGACATACTCTTTATAGAAACTCTGCGGCGTATACTCTTTAGTTGTTACAGGATTACCCTTTGAGTCTTTAAGTGTCCATGTAAACTTCTGTGGCGGCATACCAAAACAACGTACTAATATTTTGTAAACAAATGCCATCATCTCATCCTTTTTTGCCAGCAATTCTTTTTCTTTAGCTCCATTCGCTGCCATTTTGCGCAGAGCCAAACCATCTTCACGCAGTTTCAGGCTGATGACTTTAGCATAGTCGGATGTATTATTGCTGGTAAATGTCTCAGGCATGACATCAGAAGGTACCAAACCATATTTCATAATCAAGTCCGAAATACCGGTAAATTGGCCACCGTCACTGATTGGATTTTTGAAAAGCCATTCCACCAGACGATCGTCCATAGGCTTGCTGGCATTGTCTATGATACTTTGTAAAAACAGATTGCTCTTTTCCAACTGGTCATAGAAGAAACAATAATTCTGAGAAAAAGAGAAACTTCCCATATTATATTTGGAAATGACTTTTGACCTCATGACATTGAGACCAGTAAACAACCAGCATCTTCCTGATTTTTGTTGATTGGTGATACCTTTGGATTTTACTTCATTGGAAAAATGAGTGTCATAGGCCGCATTGTTGGCGCTTGTGGCAAGAACTTTCAATCCGTTTACAGCCACTGCATTATTCAATGCCCTTTCGCTTGGTGACAACTCACACGCATTGCGATATTTGTTCAACTGCTCTTGCGTTATACCTTTTTGAGCCAATGCCGGCATAGCCATAATGGCTACTATAATACTTATACTCTTTATTATTCTCATAATGATAATTTTATTTGTGCAAATATATATATTTTTTTTAAAACCACTTATTTTCATCAAAAATTAGACTGCCTCATATAAAGAAATCTAAGCACATACCACCACATATTACAGAACACTTTTGACGTTTCTCTTTTGAAAATTTGCTCATTAAGTGTTCTTTCCGTAATTTTGCACCGATTTTATTCTGGAACTTATAAATTATAATCATACGATGAATTTTGTAGAAGAATTGAAATGGAGAGGCATGATCCACTCTATGATGCCTGGAACAGAAGAATTGTTAGCAAAAGAAACCGTAACAGCATATGTCGGCATAGACCCGACAGCAGACAGTCTGCATATTGGCCATTTGTGCGGTGTTATGATGCTCAGACATCTGCAGCGTTGCGGGCACAAGCCATTGGCACTCATTGGTGGTGCGACAGGTATGATTGGTGACCCAAGTGGAAAAAGCCAGGAACGCAACCTCCTCAATGAAGAAACTTTGAATCACAATGTAGAGTGTATAAAGAAACAACTTTCACACTTCTTGGATTTCGATAGCGACAGCCCCAACAGAGCTGAATTGGTCAACAATTACGACTGGATGAAAAACTACTCTTTTCTTGATTTCTCACGTGATATTGGCAAATGTATTACGGTAAATTATATGATGGCGAAAGACAGCGTTAAGCGCCGCCTTAACGGAGAGTTCCAAGATGGTATGTCGTTTACAGAGTTTACCTACCAGCTCCTGCAAGGCTACGATTTCCTCCATCTCTATGAAACCAAAAACTGCAAACTGCAAATGGGCGGTTCTGACCAATGGGGTAATATTACCACCGGCACCGAACTTATCCGTCGTAAATTAGGCAATGAGCATCAGGCTTTCGCCTTGGTCTGCCCGCTCATTACAAAGTCTGACGGTAAAAAGTTTGGCAAAACAGAGAAGGGCAATATTTGGCTCGACCGTAAACGTACCAGCCCATATACATTCTATCAATTTTGGCTGAATGTTGCTGATGAGGATGCAGAGAAGTACATCAAAATATTTACCAGTTTAGACCAAGAAACTATCAACAATCTTATTGCTGAACATCGTCAAGACCCGGGCAGACGTACGCTCCAAAAACGCTTGGCAGAAGAAATCACCATTATGGTCCATAGCCGTGAAGACTATGAACTTGCGGTTGAGGCCAGCAATATATTGTTTGGTAAAGCGACCAAAGAAAGCTTAGTAAAGCTTGACGAACAGACTTTGCTGGATGTCTTCAGTGGAGTTCCTCAATATGAAATCAGTAAAAATGAACTTATCGGCACCAGTGCCGTTGATTTGCTTGCTGAAAAAACGGACTGTTTCCCCAGTAAAGGTGAAATGCGCAAAATGGTTAAAGGTGGTGGCGTAAGTATCAATAAGGAAAAACTCTCTGTGCCTGATACCATTATCTCAGAAAACGACCTTATCGACGACAAATACCTTATCGCTCAAAAAGGCAAGAAAAACTACTATTTAATTATTGCAAAATAAAAAATTAAGTACAATTTTTGGTTATTCCAAAATGAAAGCGTAATTTTGCACTGGAATTGTTCCATGGTGTAATGGTTAGCACTAGGGTTTTTGGTACCCTCAGTCATCGTTCGAATCGGTGTGGAACAACAAAGAAGGAGTTTGTAATACAAACTCCTTCTTCGTTTCTTTAATGTTTAGTCGTAATAGGCATAAACTTGAATTGTCTGATGTCACCTGTCGGTTGAGGAGCATTTTGATACCAATAAACATGACTTCTACTAAAGTTTTCCAACATCTTGTCGGTATCATTACCCGGACGCCAGTCTGTACAAAATAATGGACGTCCGAAACGGAAAGCCAAACTCATAAGCCAACCTGTCTCTTCCGCAGGTTGCGCAGAAGAAAAAGACAAAACATCACTCATACACCAAATCTGATATGTCAGCGTATCAGACGCGCCGCAATCAAAGTGTAATTGTCTCCAACCATTGCGCCGGCCATGTTTCAGCGCACTTATATAATCAAAATCCTTTGTAAAGCGTTTAACACTGACATATGGTGTCATTGTCAATGGTTGGTTAGCAAAAGCATAGCGACATTCTTGAAACAAACGTTTCACCAATTTGGTTAATAGCGGTTTGTTGCTTATCTTCTCTCCCGGGTGATAATATAAGTCCCACGCCTGAATGTCTCTACTCTGATAATAACGGTCTATCACACTTTTCTCATAGCTTGCCAAGTCCTCTGTCAGATAATGCGCATCTTTGTCTGACAACAATGTCGGCATCACAGTTATTCCTGCTTTGTGAGCTAACTTCAACAGCGAGTCTATCTGGACGAAAAATTGTTTACTGTCTTTTCTATATTCCTGAAATTCAAGTTTAACATTGATGCTGTTATATTCGTTGTAATTATTATTGTTAAACCCTTCTATGGCATCTTCAACATTGTTTACACTTTTTCCTTTAACAGGACCTGTTGACATCCACCGCCAAGCCCGCGCCAGTGTCCATCTGTCTGTTTTTTCTACTCCTGGGTCTGATTGTTCGTCCTTATCTGTATATTTATATTGACGTATCATTTCTATTTCTGCCCAGTCATATGGCTCTCCGTCCGGGTAAAGCAAGTCATGAAAAGCAGGCTCATACGGATAATATGTACTTCTTCCCCATGATACCTCCCAATTGGCGTCATTGGCATAGAGACCCCATATATAAAAACCTGTATGATGCTTTGAAAACTCTGTCAATGTTCGTCCGACACCCGAACCATTAACTCGTGTTATACATTCTGTACACACAGATGGGCGATGTCCGGAACGCTCCAACAAAGCCATTATCTTGTCATTGTATCCGCGTCGGCTGCAGGAATAATTATGATAATTATGTATATCCATCTTGCTCTCAACTTCAAAGCATTTTTTGGACAACTCATTTTTATGCTCATCCAATATGTCTGAGCGCCAATATATACTTGAAGTGATGGCTTGAACGGGATTCATCTCATAACACATGTCGGCAATATCGCTGACCAGCTGCAGTTCTCTAATACATTTTTCATCCTTATTCGTCGTAAAGTTTATTTGACCCGGTTCATTATATATATCCCATAAGGTTATCTGTTCGTCTTTAGCAAACGTTCCTAAGACTTTTTTAATAAATGTTTTCACTTTTTGCCGTTCTTCTTTCTGTTCTGCAATTTGTCCTGTAAAGTATTTTTGCGAAACAGGAACGACTAGAACTGGCGATAGTGTCATTCCATAAGGTTTGGCGGCGGCTTTCATTCTATTGATAATGCTTATTGTCGCATCGGCATCTCTCGAAGTCCAAAAGCGCACGCTGTTTAATCCCATATCGTGGGCTTTTTTCAGTATCTGTTCTAAAGGTATCCCGGGATAGGGTGGCTCTGGTTGGTTAAAACCTTTTATTATTCCCACTTTGTCGTACCACTTCCATGCCTGTCGCTCCGTCCACTGCTTACGGCTATATACATGTGTAGAACAAATTACAATTGCAATAAGTGAAATTAATAATCTATACATCCTATTTTTATTTGAAGTCGTATGCGTGTTTCGGATAATCTAATGTATAATGCAAACCACGGCTTTCTTTTCTTTCTATAGCCTGACGTGTCACAAGATAGCCTACATTGATGGCATTACGCAATTCACATATGTCTTTAGTTGCTTTTACACGTTTAAATAATTCTTCCGTCTCTTCATAGAGCAAGTCCAAACGCTGCCAGGCACGCTTCAAACGTAAATCGCTGCGAACAATACCAACATAGTTTGACATAATCTGTCCTACCTCTCTCATGTCTTGAGCTATCAAGACTTTTTCCTCATTGGTCATTGTCCCCTCGTCATTCCATTCAGGAATATTTTTGTTATAAGTATAACTGTCTACGAGGCTCATGGCATGTTTTGCCGCCGCATCGGCATATACAACAGCTTCTATAAGAGAATTGCTTGCCAAGCGGTTGCCGCCATGCAAACCTGTACACGAACATTCTCCCACTGCATAGAGCCTGTGAATGCTTGTCTCAGAGTTTAGATTCACTTTCACACCTCCGCAAAGATAATGAGCTGAAGGGCATACAGGTATATACTGCTTGGTAATGTCTATACCTAAACTCATACATTTAGCATATATGTTTGGAAAATGTGTTTTTGTCTCCTCCGCATTCTTATGTGTGACGTCAAGACACACATGATCTATGCCATGTATTTTCATTTCCTTATCTATGGCGCGGGCAACAATGTCGCGGGGCGCAAGACTCAGCCGCTTGTCATATTTCTGCATAAATTCTTCTCCGTTAGGCAACCTGAGGATACCGCCATAGCCACGCATGGCTTCCGTTATCAAATAGGCCGGATGTGTTTCTCCCGGATGAAACAATGCTGTAGGATGAAATTGCACAAACTCCATATCTTGAACGGTAGCTTTTGCACGGTAAGCCATAGCTATTCCATCACCCGTAGCAATGTTAGGATTGGTCGTCGTATTGTATATGGCACCTATTCCTCCTGTTGCGAGTAAAGTCACTTTAGACAGAAAAACATCCACCTTGCCTGTATCAGGATCCAGTACATAAGCGCCGTAACATTCTATATCGGGTGTCCTGCGGGTCACCTCCTGTCCCAAATGGTGTTGGGTTATGATTTCAACGGCAAAATGCTTTTCAAAGATTTTTATATTCGGATGA
>CACXEH010000095.1 GCA_902766625.1 uncultured Bacteroidales bacterium
GATTCCTTCATTGCCATATTCCGACGCGTGTATGAGGTACAAAATTAGCACAAACTTTTCAAAGGTAGCCCCTTGTGGCAGAAATATCTTTCAAAACCCTGCGTTTTCCTCCTCCTCCCTCGTGCGAGAACTTACGTTCCGCCTATGGAATGTAGGTTCTCACCCATGGAATCTATGTTCCAAAGGTTGGAACAGCCATGGCTGACGGTGTACAGCGACCTGACGGACGCTGCAGGAAGGACGATGTCCCCGTGCGGTAAAGCGTATGCGATATCAGCAAGGGTTCAGAGTGCGTGTATCAGCTGGGTGAGCATTGCCATCTTGTCGGGAATCCTGATGTGTTGCGGGCATTTGGGTATGCAGGCATTGCATTTGATACACGCTTCGGCCTGTGCGCCTTTGTCCAGCGTCCTGTATCTGCTCAGCAGGGCTTTCTTCTGTTTCCTGTATTCCCTGCTTCCCTTGTCCCTGGGGTCGGGGATATTGAGTTCGTCGCTTGTGGTGTTGTAGACGGCGAAATTGCCCGGTATGTCGACGCCGCTCGGGCATGGCATGCAGTAGCGGCACGCCGTGCATGGGATATGCGTGTTGGCGCGGTAGAGGTGAGCCACGGTCATGAGGAAGGCGTTGTCTTCTTCGTTGAACGCCTTGAACCTGGAAAAGGTCTCCACGTTTTCCATCAGCTGTTCCATGTTGGACATACCGCTGAGCGTACAGAGTACATTGGGGAAGGACGATGCGTAGGTCAGTGCCACTCCGGCGGGAGAGAGCGACGGGAAACGTTCTGCCAGACGTGCCCGGATGCCTTTGTTGACATTGGCCAGTGCACCGCCGCGGATGGGTTCCATGACGGTGACGGGGATGTTGCGCCTGGCAGCCTCTGCGTAGAGCGTCCTGGCGTCGCAGTCTACCTTGGCCCATGACTCCATGTATTCCCAGTCAAGATAATTGAGCTGTATCTGTACAAACTCCCATTTGTAGTAATTGTCCAGCAGTTTGGGGAAAGACGCATTGTCGCCGTGGTAGGAGAATCCGATGTGGCGTATTCTGCCCTGTTTCTTCTGCTCGATGAGCCAGTCTAACACGCCGTTGCTGACATATCTCCTTTCCATGTCATCGGGACCGGAGAGGCTGTGCAGGAGGTAGAAATCGACATAATCAAGTTTCAGGGCTTTGAGGGAGTTGTTGAAAATCTCCCTGGCGTTTCCAAGTGTCTTCTCGCTTGAACGTTGGTTGGAAAGTTTGGTGGCCACCATGTAGGATTCTCTCGGGTGGCGGCAGAGGGCTTTGCCCATGGCCTCTTCGCTGCCCGGGTAGCCTGATGCGGTGTCAAAGTAGTTGATGCCGTGGGCGATGGCGTAGTCCACCATCATATTGGTCTTCTCCTGACTGATAGGTGCCCGCCGTCCCTTGGCGTTGCCCTCCCGGGGCAGTCTCATGCAGCCCAGTCCCAGCAGTCCGACGGTGTCGCCCAGACTGTTCCATGTCCGGGATATTATTTTGGAATCACCGGCAGCCGCAAAGGCGTAGGGAGCGGCGTGTGGCGGGGTGTTGTCGGCGATGACGACTTTGCCGGCCAATGCAAACCCTGTACCTGCGGCAAAGAGCCTTCTCAGGGCCTGTCTTCTTGAAATGTGTTGTTCGTTATCCATCACTGTCTGTGTTTTTGGGTTCAGCTGTTTCGCGTATTCTTCCTGCAAATATACATATTTTTTATCACCCGTTGTCATAAAAATGCTGTCTGTAAGTTTATGACAGCGCATATGGTGTGCGTTCATATCCTGTTCAGCATCTGACAGAACAGCCCGAAGGAAGCGTCCAGGCGTGAAAGTTCGTAGGGATTTATCTTCAGGGAGAAAACACCCTTGATGGCCGGCAGGTCAAAATAGTTTTTAATCATGCTGACAAAATTGAATGCCTTGTTGCCGCCTTTCCTGATCAGTTCGGCACAGAGCAGCGAAAGGTATTCGGGAGCGTTGTCCATGCGCTTCATCTTCTGGAACAGTACAAAATAGCCCGCCATCGTGTCGCATTCCACCAGATAGCGCGCGGCGGTCTTGTCCTCCAGCTGGAGAAAAAGAAAAACGGTCTCTATCTCTTCGGGTGTCTTGAGAACGGGAAGAACATGCTGCAGCAACTTGCGTTCGTCAATCTTCCGGTTTTCCTCTCTGATGATACGGCACAACTGCTTAAACGTGTCGCCGTTGAAGGACAACGTTCCGTCGTTATATTTTCTGACGGCAGCTTTCAGCATGGTTACGAGCCATGCCTTGGCGTTGCTGTTGAAAAGTACCATAAAGCAATCCCAATAGTCGGCTTCTTCCCATTGGGGCATGATGTCGGCGGACATCATATTGCACGCCGTGCGGAAATCAGTGTTCGACAGTCCGGAGAAATAGTCCTCCAGTCCCTGCCAATCCTTGTTTTTGGCATAAAGGCTGATATTCCGGTTGACGGCAGGATTGAACAGGTGAAGATTATGCATCGTGCTTCAGTTCCATTAACAAGACATTCTCTACATGATGGGTGTGGGGGAACATATCGACGGGTTGTGCCATGACGACATCATACATAGAACTCATCAACTGCACGTCGCGTGCCTGTGTGGACGGATTGCAGCTGACATAGACAATGCGCTGCGGTTTGGTCGCAAGGATAACATTGACGACATCCTTGTGCATGCCCACACGGGGAGGGTCGGTTATCAGTACATCGGGACGGCCGTGCTCTCTTATGAAACCGTCGTTCAAGACATCTTTCATGTCTCCCGCAAAGAACTTTGCATTGGTGATATTGTTCAGTCCGGCATTGACCTTGGCATCTTCGATGGCTTCGGGGACGTATTCAATACCAATAACTTCACGGCATTGACGGGCAACGAAGTTGGCTATCGTACCCGTACCTGTATAGAGGTCATACACCAATTCATCGCCTTTCAAATCACAAAACGAACGGACGGCACTGTAGAGGCGGTAGGCCTGTTCGTTGTTCGTCTGGTAAAAACTCTTGGGACCGACCTTGAATTTCAAGTCTTCCATCAGTTCATAAACAAATCCCGGTCCTTTGTAGATGTTGATATCCAGATCACCGATAGTGTCATTGCATTTCAGGTTGTTCACCCACAGGATGGTTGTCAGCTCAGGATAGTTTTCCGACAGATATCTCAAGAGGTCTTCAGCCTGGCGCGTTTCCGTGTCGTCCTCGATGTGGAATTGCATGACGAGCATGGCTTCACCCGAATTTGAGGTGCGGAACATCATGTCGCGCAGCAGTCCTTTTTGGGCGCGCAAGTCAAAGAAAGACAGTCGGTGCTGACATGCATAGTCCCTGACGGCGTTGCGCACCTTGTTTTGCAATTCATCCATCAGATGGCATTCGGTGATGTCCAAGACTTTGTCGAATGCACCGGGAATGTGAAAGCCGACAGCATTCATGTTGTCATAGTGCATGTCTTGGGCGATTTCCTCCTCTGTCAGCCACCGCTTGTTGCTGAAACTGAATTCCAGTTTGTTGCGGTATTCACGTGTCAGCGTCGCACCTATAATAGGTTTGATGACCGGAGTATCGATTTTTGCTATCCGTTCCAGTGCGTCAACAACCTGCTGTTGTTTATAGGCGATTTGTTTGGCGTAGTCCAAAGTCTGCCACTTGCATCCGCCGCAAATACCGAAATGCGGACAGAAGGGTGAGACGCGGTCAGGCGAATACGAATGGAACTTTATGGCTTTGGCCTCCATGTAATTGTGTTTCTTGCGCGTAACCTGCAAGTCTACGACATCACCCGGAACGACAAAAGGAACAAACACGACATAGCCATCAATGCGGGCGACAGACTTCCCCTCGGCAGCAAAATCGGTGATGGTGATATTCTCTAAAACCGGTAAATTCTTCTTCTTTGACATTGTGTTATTGCATTATATTCAATTTGGCATATTTCAGCAACAGTTTCTTCTCTCCGACATTTTGAAAAAGGATTGTGGCGGTGACATTATCGGGAGTACCGGAGAAAGCCTTAATTTCACCCACGCCAAAGCGGTCATGTTCTACCATTGTACCTACGCTGCATAGCTGATTGTTTATCAAAGCTGTCTCCAATGTGGTGGATTCTTTATCCTGATGAACATTGATGCGTTTCATGGAAGCAGGTTGTGGAGCAGGGGAAAAGGCCGGTGCTTTCTTGAACAATGGCATACTGAAATCTTTTCTTGATGTAAAGCCGGGCAATGCTGTCTTACTGTCATCGTTTATGTATTTGGCATCAATCTCCTTTAAGAATCGGCTTGGCTGGTAGAAATCCATCTGACCAAAACGATAGCGTGATTTGGCACAACTGAGGTAACAACGGTTTTTGGCTCTGGTAATAGCTACATAGAAGAGACGGCGTTCTTCCTCTAACTCCTTTTGAGAGAACATGGCCATCTGATTAGGGAACAGTTCTTCCTCCATGCCGACGATAAAGACAGCGTCAAATTCAAGTCCTTTTGATGAGTGTACAGTCATCATCGTCACTCTGTCTTCACCTTCCGTTTCCTGATCGTCGGTGTCAGACAACAGCGCGACTTCGCTTAAATAATCTGACATGTAGATACGTTCGTCGCCTGTTTCGCGCTGCATGGAGACAAATGTACTCATACCATTGAGGACCTCCGACAGATTGTCTTGCATTTCTTTGCTTTCAAGACTGGTGTCTTTATAGGCTTCTTGCATGATGCCTGATTCTTTCAGGACACGTACTCCCAATGTATAAGCATCTACATGGGAATCTCTGAAGCGTTCAATTAAATCATAAAAACCATTCAGTTTGCTCAGTGTACCGTTATTCACATCCACGCCAAAGGTTCTGGGTGATTGCATGACCTGCCATACACCCACTTGGTGCTCCGAGGCGGCCTGCAGCACTTTATTTATGGTTACATTACCAATGCCTCGTGTCGGATAATTGACGATACGCTTAAAAGCTTCTTCATCGTTGGCATTGACTATCAGACGAAAATATGCCAATATATCTTTTATAAGTTTTTGGTCATAAAAAGAGAAACCTCCGTATATGCGATAGGGAATGGCGTGTTTACGCAGAGCTTCTTCAAATATTCGGCTTTGGGAATTGGTGCGATACAAAATGGCTATTTGCTCATATTTCAGGTGTTCCTTGCGTACGAGACGTGATATTTCATTACTGACAATTTCCCCTTCTTCAACATCGCTGAAAGCATGTTTTAGGGATATCCGTGCACCATCTTCATTCTCGCTGTATATTTTTTTGGGAATCTGACGGGTGTTTTTTTCAATAAGACTGTTGGCGGCACCGACAATGTTGCGAGTAGAACGGTAATTCTGCTCCAACTTAAACAGACGGGTGCCGTTGTATAGATCTTGGAATTGTAAAATGTTTTCGATGTTTGCGCCCCGGAAACTGTAAATGCTTTGTGCATCGTCACCGACAACGCATATTTTTTTGTTAAGTTGAGACAGTTGGATTAATATTTGGTGTTGCGCATAGTTGGTGTCTTGATACTCGTCAACTAATATGTATTCAAATCGTTTTGCATAGCGTTGGCACGTTTCGGGATATTCTGCAAATAGTTTGTATGTAAACAACAGCAGATCGTCAAAGTCCATTGCATTAGCTTGGTGGCACCGCATACAGTATGATGCGTAGATTTCATGAAGTAAGGGCATGTTGGCGTTACTGTCTCTCTGCAGTGTTTCCCTGCTTTGCGTATATTCACTGGGAGTGACCAACGCATTCTTGGCTTCCGATATACGGTTGAGGATAGTCCCGATTTTATATGTCTTTTCATCCAGGTTCCTTTCCTTTAAGATAGACTTGACCAGGCTCTTGGAGTCTGACGGTTGATATATGGTATAATCAGGTGTAAATCCAAAGACACCGGCTTCTTTACGCAAGATACGGTTAAAGATAGAGTGGAATGTACCCATCCATAGCGAACTTGCTTCCAAATCTCCAACGAGCAATCCTACGCGGGTTTTCATCTCGCGTGCAGCCTTGTTGGTAAAAGTCAAAGCGAGAATGTGGTATGGCCTCATTCCAGACATCAGTAAATAAGCTATTTTGTATGTCAGTACCATTGTTTTGCCAGAGCCTGCTCCTGCAATAACGAGCGAAGGTCCGTCTACATACTCAACAGCTTCTCTTTGGGAAGGATTAAGCCTGTCTAAAAAAGATAAATCAGTAGTTGCGTTCATTAATAGTTACGGTCTTTCCAATGCTTGTTCAAATAGTCTTTCAGTTTTGTCTCCGCAGGATTATTTTGCGCTTCCCACAGTCGTAGGCCTTTTAAACCGTCAGGCAGGTATTGCTGTTCAACAAAATGTCCGTCGAAATCATGAGGATACTTATAATCAATGCCGTATCCTATCTCAGCCATCAGTTCAGTAGGTGCGTTGCGCAAGTGAAGCGGCACGGGCTGGTTGCCTGTTGACTCAACGATGGACAGCGCGCTGCCAATGCCAAGATAAGCGGAGTTGCTTTTGGGGCTTGATGCCAGGTATACTGTCGCTTCTGCCAAAGGAATTCGTCCTTCCGGCCAACCGATTTTGTTAACAACATCAAATGCGGCATTAGCCAGTAATAAAGCGTTAGGATTGGCGAGTCCAATGTCTTCTGCCGCCAAGATCACTAAGCGTCGGGCGATAAATTTAGGGTCTTCCCCGGCAGCGACCATCCGCGCTAACCAATATAATGCTGCGTCCGGGTCACTGCCCCGGATGCTTTTGATAAAGGCAGAAATGATATCGTAGTGCATTTCGCCGTTTTTATCATATGCTTGTGGATTCTGCTGAAGTTCCTTTGATACAATGTCGTTGGTAAAGACAATCGGTTTGTCATCTGGTACCGATGATGCAACAAGATCGATAATGTTTAGTAATTTGCGTGCATCACCGCCACTATAGCCGAATAGTGCATCGGTCTCTTTTAGTTCAATCTTTCTCTGTGACAAGATGCTGTCGTTCTTGAAAGCATTGTCAATCAGTTGCTGTAAATCCTCTTTCTCAAGGCTTTTAAGGATATATACTTGACAACGTGACAGCAATGGACGTATGACCTCAAAAGAAGGATTTTCGGTTGTTGCGCCGATGAGTGTAACAATTCCCTTTTCAACAGCAGCAAGGAGTGAGTCCTGTTGGGATTTGCTAAAGCGATGTATCTCATCGATAAACAATATCGGAGGATCAGAGTTAAAGAAACGTGTTTTTTGTGCCTTATCTATGACATCCCGGACATCTTTCACGCCGCTGTTAATGGCACTTAGTGTGAAGAATGGTACGTTGAGTGTTTTGGCAACAATGTTCGCCAGTGTCGTTTTGCCGACTCCTGGAGGTCCCCACAGAATAAATGACGATACATGTTTTGACTCAATCATCTTCCGTATAATGCCGTCTTTGCCAACCAAATGTTTTTGTCCGATATAGTTGTCAAGCGTAGTGGGTCTTAGTCGTTCAGCGAGAGGTATTGCCATGTCAGATGTTTTTAGATACTGTTGTCATTTAATGCGGAGTAGTCGTTTTCTTCACGATGTCCGATCAGAAATTTCTGCAGGTCATACATTGACCCATTGTATATATTAAAATCAGTTGTTCCTTTTATGCCGTCTATCTTTCCGTTATCTGTATATTGCCATAGCTTCCATTCTCCGGTATATTCCAATGTGTCAACATAATAATGGGCTATCCAGTAAGGATATGTGTTCAGCAGTGAGTCATTAAGATATTTTTTCTTGAATTTATAGTTGGTATAAATGATAGGCTTGATGTCATAACGTTCCTCTATGATTTGAAGCCATTCCAAGGCTGCATTGCGTATTTGCTCAGGTGTAAGGTTCCCGGGATGTTCTATATCAAGTACTGGAGGGAAGTCGCCTTCCTGTAGGTGTACTTTTTCAATAAAATACTCCGCTTGCAGGCGAGGAGATTCTGATGGCAGGAAAAAGTGATATGCACCACGGATGAGACCAATCTCCCGCGCCATATCAAAGTTATAGTTAAAATACTCGTCCAAGAAATCCGTACCTTCAGTTGCTTTCATGATAGCGAATCGTATTGGCTCACCATTCAATGTTGCATTCTTCAATAATTCCCAGTCGATATTGCCTTGATAATGCGAGATATCTATGCCGCGGATGGAATAACCTTTGGGATTGGTCTCGCCATAGAGTCCTTTCCAACGTATGGACGACGGGCTTACAATGAAATAATAGAACACAAAGGCATAGACTGCCAATGTTGCAATAGCAAATATCCATTGCAACCATTTTGGGATATAAGAAAACTGCTTTTTGCCAGTTTCCTTCATCTGGAATTCTGTTCTATTTAAATCAGTAAATCCCACTCTTTTTAATGAGATATGTAGAGACACCATAGTACAGGTGCCTCTACATATGATTTATTTAATTGTTTTTTTATTTTGTCTGTTCCAGACGCAGCGTTTCTGTGGTACGGTCGCATACCTCCGCCGGACCCCAATATTGGATTGGGCCAGGGTAGGTGTAGCATGTATTTTTCTTCCATTCGTCACGCTGAGCAGCGAAAGTCTTGAATGGTTTACCGTCCAGTTCTACGAGAGCTTTTCGGATAACTGGTTTCATCTTGCCGCTACGTCTCTCCATGTTCATCATCATTGTGATAGGCACTCCACCTGCAATCCATTGGTCAGCCGGTGCGGTTGTGTTCTTGACGATAGCCATGTAACCGGTTTTGCCACGAGCGATCAACTCTGAAGCACTGACGCCCAATGCGTAGCAATAGTCTGCGTCAAAATTAGAAGGAGCGGCGCATCGTCCCTCATAGCCGAAGAAATGGTGCTGGGCAGCAAATTTGCCGACATATTGTCCAGCTGCTTTCATCTTCTCTAATTTCTTTGCGACCATCTGAGAGAGCAGTTTCTCTGTCTCTATCAAAGAAACTTGTACGTTTCCGTGAGGATCTCTCTCTCCTGTGAGCTGTTCTGCGAAAGCGCGTGGGAGAGATGCAAATACAGGAGCGTTGTCTGCAGACAATTTATTGTTTAACCATTCAATGCGGTCAGCTGGAGCATCATTGGCATATTCTGCCGAAGACAATAAATCGTTTAATTCTGCGATAAGTTTCTTTACCGCAGGTATAAACTCTATTAAACCTTCAGGTATTAAGGCAACGCCAAAATTGTTTCCTTCAGCGGCACGGTCAGCAACAGCCTGGGCGATATAGTCTACCACATCATCTAAAGACATGTTTTTCTCTTGGATTTCCTCAGAAACCAGAGCGATATTCGGCTGTGTCTCCAAAGCGCATTCCAATGCGATGTGAGATGCACTTCTACCCATCAGTTTAATGAAATGCCAATATTTCTTGGCAGAATTGGCATCACGCTCAATGTTACCTATCAGTTCTGAGTAAGTCTTGCACGCTGTGTCAAATCCGAAACTGGCTTCTATCTGGTCGTTTTTCAAGTCACCGTCAATTGTTTTCGGGCATCCAATTACCTGTATACCTGTTTTGTGTGCGAGGTAATACTCTGCTAATACACACGCATTGGTATTTGAGTCATCACCGCCGATGATAACAAGTGCATTTATGTTAAGCTCTTTCAAGATTTTCAATCCGCTCTCAAATTGCTCAACTTCCTCCAGTTTGGTACGGCCAGAGCCGATAATGTCAAATCCGCCTGTGTTACGGTATTCATCTATGATTTCGGCTGTCAATTCAACATAGTTATGGTTTACCAGACCGGCAGGACCGAGCAGGAAACCATATAATTTGTTTGCAGGGTTCAACTTTTTGATTCCGTCGAAGATACCGCTGATGACATTGTGGCCGCCAGGAGCCTGACCGCCAGATAAGATGACACCTACATTCATTGTTTTGTTTCCGGCATCGCTTGCCTTGTCCTCGCTGGGTACGAATTCAACCAATGGCAGTCCATAGGTGTTAGGAAATAATTTTTTTATTTCATCCTGATCGCCTACGCTTTGTGTAGGTTTTCCTTCTTTCAAGGTTACTACGCCTTGAAGTCCTTTTGGCAATTTGGGCTGATATGCAGCTCTTGCTATTTGCAATGCACTCTTATCCATAAAAATGTTGTTTAAAATAATGTTATACTATCTTTTGCAAAGATAACAATTTTTAAGCATATAATTTGATAAAAAGTTATAAAGTATGTATTGTTACAGTTTTGCAGTTATAACAAATCCCGAAAATTTTATTTTTCGGGATTTGTTTCTTTCGTGTCTTTTTTCTTTTTTGACGGCGTCTTCAAATCTTTTTCTTCTGTTACGTCAATCTCGTTGCCGTGGCTGTCTTTGAACATGTATTGCAGGAAAGCCATGCTTTGGTCTGCTACGATGTGAATCCCCATGCCGTATGTCAGTTTCCATTTCCATTTCAGGCTGTATATTCCTTTGTTGATATATGCGGCGACATAGGGATGTACATGCAGGCGGAATGAACTGATGTTATGGTCAAATTTGACAGATTTGATTTTTTCCTCAAGGGTGTCGGTAAACAGTATGCTGGGCCTTATTTTCCCTGTTCCGAAACAAGACGGGCATTCTTCCTCTACATCAATGTCCAGTACCGGGCGTACACGCTGACGGGTAATTTGCATTAAGCAGAATTTGCTCAACGGCAGGATGTTGTGTCGTGAACGGTCATTTTTCATGTTCTCCATCATGCGGTCATACAGCAACTTCCTGTTGTCAGCGTTATCCATGTCTATGAAGTCAATAACGATGATTCCGCCGACGTCTCTCAGGCGTAGCTGTCTTGCAATTTCGTCTGCGGCACCCAGATTGACCTGTAAGGCGTTTTCTTCTTGGCCTTCATTGTTCTTTAGTCTGTTTCCGCTGTTTACGTCAATGACGCAGAGCGCTTCGGTCTGTTCAATAATGAGATATGCACCATGCTGAAAATTTACGGTGCGCCCGAAGGAGGATTTGATTTGTTTGGTAACAAGGAAATGGTCAAAGATGGGTTGTCCTTCTTTGTAGTAAGATACTATTTTTTCGCTTCCTTCAGAAATAAACTTGACATAGTTTTTGATTTCCTCATAGGTTACCTCGTCATTGACATGGATGGCCTCAAATGTGGGGTTGAATAAGTCGCGTATCAATGCTACGGCGCGGCTTGTTTCTTCGTGTACGATCAGAGGATATTGGCGAGCCTGCTGTACTGCTGTTATTGTTTTTTCCCAGCGTTTCAGCAGTAATTCCATGTCTTCGTCAAGGTCTTCCGCTCTTCGTCCTTCTGCGACTGTGCGCACAATGACACCGAAGTTCTGGGGCTTGATACTTTCAACAATGAGTTTCAGGCGTGAGCGTTCTTCCGGCGATTTGATTTTGGTTGATACGCTTACTTTGTCGCTCATCGGCATAAGTACCAGGTAGCGTCCGGGGAAGGATATTTCACAGGAGAGCCTGGGACCTTTTGTGGAGATGGGTTCCTTGATGATTTGCGTCATGACAACGTCACCGACTTTCAGTACCTCTTTGACATTGGCATCTTTTGTGAAGGTCGGTGTAAATGTTGCTTTGCTTATGGAAAACAGGCGCTTGCGGTCGCTGGTAACCTGTTTGATGTATTTTTGGGCAGAAGGAAAAACGGCGGTCATGTCCTGCTGATGCAGAAAACCGCTTTTTTCGTGACCGATGTCTACGAAGCATGCATTGAGGCCCGGCATGATTTTTTTGACTTTGGCAATGTATATGTTGCCCAGCGCAAAAGATTCATTCTTCGCCTCTTTTTGCAGTTCAACGAGTTTGCCGTCTTCAAGCAACGCGATTGAGACTTCTTTTGGACTTACGTCCACTACAACTTCATTTCCCAATTTTTCAAATTTAAAAACAAAGAACAAACCTTATAAAGACTTAAGCCATAAAGTTTGTTCTTAATTAATTCTCTAATAAAGAACAGATGCTTACTTGCTCTTGTGTCTGTTCTTTCTTAATCTCTTTTTGCGTTTGTGAGTAGACATCTTGTGTCTCTTCTTTTTCTTACCGCTTGGCATAAATAAAATAATATTAAGTTAATAAATTGTTGTAGACCTCAAAAAAAGGTTATTTTGCATCTTTAACAGCGGTAGAGAATGTCTTTGCTGGCTTGAATGCAGGAATCTTATGTTCTGGTATGATGAGAGTCGTGTTTTTTGAGATATTGCGCGCTGTCTTGGCTGCTCTTTTCTTCAGTGTGAAACTGCCGAAACCGCGTAGATAAACATTATTACCACCAATCATAGACTCTTTTACTGCTTCCATAAAAGCTTCTACAGTAGTCATGGCTGTAGCTTTGTCAATACCTGTCTTTTTTGAAATCTCATTTACGATATCTGCTTTTGTCATAATACTTTATTTTTAATTTTTTGTTATGTTTTATTCTTTGGTGTGCAAAGTTACCATTTTTTTTCAACATCTAAAAGAAAATTACCGCTATTTTTTTTTGATTTTCAAAATTCGTGTTAGCTGTAGTCATGTTTTACTATTTTTCTGTACCATGATATCGCAAGGGATATATTTGATAACCTACCGCGCGCAACATGAATATCGTTTCATAGTAGGGGGTGTCACAGCAGTCTGTGAGTCCCACTTGGAAATTTTCTCCGTCGAAACGGCCCGTTGTTGCCTGGTCGGCAAACTGATGCCAGTGTACACCGATAATGTTGGGATTACTCAGGGCAGATGTGATGTAGTTTTTCATCATTTTTCCGCGTTGCTCCTGGCTGCCCGCATCTATGAGACTGGCATGGAACATACCTCTGTCCATTGCACCGAAATGGTATTCACCGATCATGATGGGTTTGTCCATGTCTCTGGCGTGGAATTCGCTCAGGTTGTACTGGTATGAATTGTAGCTTATGACATCACAATATTTTGAAGCGATACCAATGACGTCCTGATTGGCTGTTCCGGCAAAGCGACAGCCCATGTAGAGCACGCCGGGGGCGTAGGTGTCGAATGCTTCACGGATATTGGTAAAATATTTTTGTATAATCTGCCGGTTGAATTGCCTCAGGTCTTCTGCAGTCTTTCCGACGGCTTTTACTCCGACTCTGTCATAGAGCATCTCGTCCCATGAGGCGTAATATGTGTTCCATGCCGTATTGAGTGCCTCAATGGTAGTGTATTGCTTTTTGAGCCACTCGGTCATGGCTATTTTGCACGGTTGGTCTTTAGGGGCTTTGAGTGTCATTTCGGCGAGATAGGTTACGCCGTTCCATTTTATCTCGTTATCGACAAACAGTCCGAGGCACCACGGATCCTGTACTTCGCGTTGGCGTGATTCAAACTGCGCTTTCAGTGAAGTGTTGAAACTGTCGTCATATGGGTCCATAAAAGGCCACCAGCCCGAAGTGCCCTCAAGTGGCCTGCTGACTACCTCAAAGCGGTCTATATAAGGGGTTTTGTCCATCAGGCAGATGTCTTTGTCTGAGGAGTTGGCTATGGTGTTCAGTCCCCAGCTCTTTAAACGTCTGTGCGCCATTTCTGCGAAAATCTGTTTGTAGTTTTTGCCGTATTTGCGGTAGCAGTTGGCGGAGGAGAAGTCATAGGTGGAGTCTATCCCTCTGGCGGTGTAGTAGGGCTTCAGCAGCGCGTCGTGTGTCCTGTAGAATTGTGCAAAAGGTGTTCCTTCTGTCGGCATATCCTCAAAATAGTGGCGGCGGTTTTCCAGTGACTCTCCCTGCAGGGGTGTCACGGCCGACGAGGATGTCACTCTGACCACGCCGTTGCTCCAGAACAGATAGCCCTCAGGGTCTACCATCCACCACTTGCCGTCTACTTTCTGTATCCTGAAATGGCCTGTCGCCTTAAGTTTCGGCCCTTTCTTGTAGCCGCCGTATTTGCTCCAGTCCTTTGCGCCCGGGTGGGCTGCAAGGTCTTTATGCTCGGTTTCTATTGCTGCTTTGAAGTCCGTGTCTTTGTGTATCTTGTTCTTCCAATCCAGATATTTGAATTGCCCGTACTGATCTATGAATGGGAAAAAATCCTCCTTGCCTCTTGTCATGGGTTCGGGCAGCGGCTTCAGTTTTCCTGTGAGTATCTGCGGACTCTCCAGGCTCCAGCGTTGCCCTTTGCGTGTTCCTCTGGAACTGGTTATCTCCACCATGGTGATGCTGTTTAAGTCCACGTCATAGCAGTATGACTTTGTCAGGAGCGAGTAGGGGTTGTTGCGCATGAGTCTGAAGTCACCGGCCACTTCCGGATGCGGTAAGGCAGGGATGAAGTCAAAAACTATTTTCCGCCTCTCGCCGGGTTGTATGGTGTATTTCCTGTTGTGAATCCCCTTTACGGGTTCTCTGAAGGTCGTGTCGCTGTTTTTTATGGCTGCAATGAGTTGCAGGGGGTATTTGGCATCCTTGTTGGTGACGGTAAACTCCAGTCTGTTGTAGCCGTCCAGGTTGTAGTCTCCCCGGAAGGCGACACCGCTCCTGCTGAAGTTCAACGAGATAATGTCAATGGTGTTGCCCTTGACGATGACTCTGCCTATCTTGTCAAATTTTGAGTTTTGCTTCAGTAAATCTATTGGTGCTTTCTGGGCGAAGGCTGTTCCCAAGAGTACCACGTGCATTATTAATATGGTAATGATGCGGTTCATTATTGACTTGTTTCTGATTTTATTACAAAATTAGCATTTTATCCAGCAACTGACACCATAAAATTTGTATTTTTGTATTAGAATTACATGTCTAATCAGATTTTTATACGTTTTCAGTTATGTTAAGATTAAATTGTTTCTTTCAGGCTAAGGATAAAAGCCATTTTGAGAAGGCGCTGGCTGCTGCTGTCGCTTTGACGGAAAAGTCTCTGACCCACGAGGGCAATATCGCCTACGATGTTTTTGCCAGCGGCACGCGCCCTGATGTGTTTATGATTTGTGAGACCTGGGCAGACCAGGCATCATTGGACAAACACTCCGCTACGGAGGAGTTTAAGCAGTATGTCGGTATCATAAACGAATGTGGCATGCTCAAACTGGAGCAGTTCGAGTTCAACAAGTAATCGCCGTCTTTCTCGCAGTCGCATCTTTGCATTTTTTTGGTGCGATTGTCATACTGATTTTTGCCCTTTCCCGAGATGTGCCATACAGCCATCTGTGGGAAGGGTAATTTTTTTATCGCGTAGAAAAATAAATTTCATCGCGATAAAAAAATATTTTCATCGCGATGAAAAAAACTGGATATCGGGATATAATTCTTTGCGGCATCCGCAAGGTCATATTTAAATATGTATATGAAGTGTTTTTCCTTATGGCAGAAAAATATTTCTGATTTATTCCTTTGGGGAGTAACGGAATGATATATTTTTTATAAATTTGCATTATCCGTACGGAGGTGGTGACCTCTTTGAGGACAATTATTTTAGAACGGAGAGCGTTACGATGTTATCCGCATCGGAAATCTGGACAATTAAAGTTACCACGCTTTTTCATGTTTATTTTAAGAAATACGCTGCTTGGTGACGGTGGCGAGAGGGTATTATGAAATATTTGATTACTGTTTTCGCATTGGTGCTTGCAACCATGACTTTTGCACAAAAAGATGTGACTAAATTTTTGGGTATTCCTGTTGACGGAACAAAAGCAGAGATGATGCAGAAGCTAAAGGCTAAAGGCTTTGTACTCAAAAATATTGGAGATACAGAATACCTAGAAGGTGAATTTAATGGGACAGATGTGAAAGTTTTCATAGTCACGTATAAGAATAAAGTATATCGTATTATGCTAAGTGATAAACATAATCAAAATGAATCCAATATAAAGATTCGTTTCAATAACCTAGTTGAGCAATTTAAGAATAATAAGAGATATCTATCCTTAGGGGATTATACATTGTCCGAATTTGAAGATATATCTTATGAGATGAGAATTAACAAAAAGAATTATGACGCTTATTTCCTTCAGATTCCAGACATGGATATGTTACAGTTAGACACATTGGCTATTGGGGAACAATTTAGAAATGAATTTTTGAAAAAGTATACTCCAGAGCAATTAGAGAAACCTTCTGAAGAAATGACCCAAGATTTAAAAAGTATAGCACAAAGCATAGCAACAAGGGTTAGTGCGGATATAATGCTTAAGAAACCTGTTTGGTTCCGCATATGTAAAAGTTTTGATGATGAATATTATATTGCGATGTTTTATGACAATGAATATAACAAACCTAATGGAGAAGATTTGTAAAAATAAAGCAGTTATGAAACAGATTGCTTATATTTTCGTTGCTGTTTTCATGTTGACGGCATGTGCAAAAACGACATATATTCCTTTCTACAAGAGTCAGATTAACTTGACAAAAGATAATAGAACTAATTCCGTTGAAGACTCAACGAGGAAAGTTACAATCGAATCGCCTGACAAGAAATGGATGGTAACTGTCATACACGATGAGGTTGATAAATCAATTGATATGTATAAGTTAGGTGTAAGGATCCTTTTCAAAAATAATTCCGACGAAGATTTGTTTGTTGGAGATATGTTACAAGGGTTATCATATTATCATATACCTGCACGGTCTAATATTACAATACCTTTTAAAAATCCTGACAACATTCAATTCCGGATAGCCAATGCATATCCTTTTGATAAAGAGCAGAAACCTCTTGAGGTGGCGTATGTTTCAGTTTCAGCGTTAAGTTTTGTAGTAAAAAAATCAGTGGTATTTGAGAATGACGAATACTGGGCTTTTGTGACATATAATCCTAAATATAGTGTGTTAGATCCAAATTATTATAAAAAATTTTATGTCGTAATCAATAAAGATACTTATGAACGAAAGATGATGGATTCAGAAGAATTTGCGATGTTCAAGAAAAGGAATAAAAAGTAGAAAGATGAAACGTATATTAACACTGGTTATTATTGCAATATTATTTTCAGCGTGTAAACAATCACAAGAAAATACAAATCTTCCAAAAGATGTTCAGATAAAGGAAGATGTGAGATTTAAGTTGTTCCCGACAGAAAATATGTGGACATTCCTGAAACTGGATACGCAGAGTGGTAAAATATGGCAAGTGCAATATTCTGTAGGCAACGATTATAGGGGAGAGGTAGATCTAAATGTCAATTCCTTGGTAACAGGTGATTCTCTAAAAAATGGAAGATTTACATTATACCCGACAAAAAATTTTTATAACTTTGTATTGCTTGACCAGTATAACGGAAAGATGTGGCAGGTGCAATGGTCTATGGAAAATGAGCATAGGCTGATAACTCCTATCAATTAATGTTTGATGTGTCAGGAAGAATACAAAGTATAAATAATTATGGAACAGAGAACATCTCCTCAGCCTCTTCAGTTTACACAGGCTTTTAATTTGGCGACCAGTCGTATATTTCAGATTGACGGACGCTCCCGTCGGTCCGAGTTTTGGTGGATGATGCTTCTGGTCTGTGGTGCCAGCATTATCCTTACTCCTTTAGCGGGACTCGTCTTGGAATTATTGACAATACCTTTGAAGGTACGCCGACTGCATGATATAGGTAAAAGCGGATGGTGGTTAGGCGGATATGTAATTTTATTTTTTGTTGCAATTGCATCATATACATTTTCCTTTATTATTCAAGAACAAAGAGATGTCTATATGTTTGCGGACAATATGATGTATTTTTTTATACTGCTGATAGTACTATATAAAATAGGATTGATTGTTCTGTATTGTTTGGATAGTGTGCCTTATGAGAATCAATATGGACCGTCTCCCAAGTATCAGGCAGAAGATGATTTGTTGTAGCTGAAAGATGCAATGGAATTATTTTCTGAGCATATGGATGAAATGAATCAAGAAGAATAATTTTTTTAGGAGATTATGATATGTTTGGGTTACATGGTCAGGAAATCATAGTGCTGTTACTGCTGCTGGCATCGCCGTTGGCATTTGTCGGCATTGCTTATTATTGCCGCTATAAGAAAAATTATATGCCTGTGCAATCGTTATCAATAGGATGTATGGGAACAATCGTATTTGTGCTTCTGTTGTTCTTGTTGGGCGGTGCCCTAATGGTGAAATGAGCCATTAACTGATATGGCATAGTTTGATACAGCTTGACGGTTTTGACTAATAAACACTCAGCCCTCGCATTTTGAATGTTTTCCGAGGGCTGAATGTTTCTGCGGTCCTTGCGGCAGTTGCAAGATGAAGGCCTAGCGGTTGCCGGGCATCAGTGTACAGAGGTTATTTTCTGATTCTTTCTTTTTCGACGGTCAGTTGTACTTTGCCGACATTGACTCCGCTCTTGCCTGAATGTAACACGGGGGTAGGTTTGCCTTCCTTGTTTTTCAGGTATGTAAGTTCCTTGAGGTAGGTGTGGCTGTGTCCGCCTAAGACGAGATCAATGCCGGAGGTGTTGGCTATGAGATAGTTGTCGTTGGGCGGGGTGATAGTGTTGATTCCCAAGTGAGACAGGCAGATGACAAGATCGCATTTCTTCTCTTTGCGCAACAGGTTTACCATGTCTTGTGCGGCTGTCGCAGGGTCAACGAAGCGGATGTTCTCACATTTGCTGCTTTGCACCAGTCCTTCCAGTTTTGCACCGAGACCGAAGATGCCTATCTTCAGGCCATAACGCTTGATGATGACGTAGGGCTTGACGCAATCCTCCAGTGGAGTGCCGGTAGTGATGTAGTTGGCGCATACCACCGGGCATTTGAGCTTCTTGAAGATGCGTGCCATATTGTCCAGACCGAAGTCAAACTCATGGTTGCCGATGGCAACGGCATCATATTTCATGCTGTTGAACATTTCTACTTCGACATCGCCTTTAAACATATTATAATAAGGTGTGCCCTGGCAGAAATCTCCGCAGTCAAGGAGCAGTGTGTTTTTGTCTTTGGCCCGCTCGCTCTGGATAATGCCGGCGCGACGGGCTGCGCCGCCTCTGTCGGCATATTTGTCTTTGGAGGATGCCGGTATGGGCTCTATGCGGCTGTGGGTGTCGCTGGTGTGGAGGATGTTGACGGTGATTTTGCGCGCATCGGCGGGCAAGAGCCATACAAGGGACAGGATGATTATGGTGATGTTCTTTTTCATTCTGCTACGACTTTAACACGGTTATCACATTTGCTGTCAATGCTCTTTCCCAGAGCGGCTTGCTCTTTGACATAATCCATAAAGACGTCGCGCAGCAGGGCGTCGGGCAGGTCCTGCCGGCGGACAGCTTTTTTGAATGAGCCCATGCCGTCGTTACCTTCAGCGAGATAGTCTATTGTGCCGATGGTGTATTCAGCCTTGGGGTCCACGGGCTTGCCGTTTATGGTGCAGCTTTTGAGTTTGCCTTTCTTGGTGATGACTAACTGTGCTCCGCTGATGCCTTCGCCGCCGCGGAAAGCCATTTCCTCAAAGAGGTGTCGGACATCCTCCCCTTTAAGCGTAAGGATGATGACAGTGTTTTCAAAGGGAAATATCTCATAAATGTTGCCGACAGTGATGACACCTTCAGTCAGAGTGGTGCGCAGACCTCCAAGGTTGATAACGCCCATGTCGACCGGTTTGCCAAGATACTTTGAGGTGACGCTCTTAAGCATGTCGGCAGTCAGATTGGACAGCGGACTCTCGGGTTGGAAAACCTTGAGTGTCGTTGCAGCCTTACCGATAGGCTGATTCATAATCTGTTCAATCTGTGACTTATAAGTATTAATACATAAAGCAATGCTTTGGTCTGCTCTTGCGTCCCATGTGGCATCGACGGGTATCAGACGGCCTTGCGAATTGGTGACGCTGGCGCGATAGCTGCCACAGGAAATCAATACCATGGCGGCAGCAACAGACAATAAAGAGTGAGTAATAAAACGGAGATTCATTAAAAAATATTTTATGCAAAATTAGGACAAAAAATCTGTACAATACAAGATTTTATTGTTATTTTCGCATAATCAAAAAAAACAAAATGACATGAATATTAAGATACGCCTGATTTTGATGAACTTCCTCCAGTTTGCGGTATGGGGTGCGTACCTGACATCAATGGGTACGTTTCTTGCCACGGCTGGTTTTGGTTCGATAATCGGTTGGTTTTATGCTATTCAAGGCATAGTCTCCATTTTTATGCCCGCACTGATTGGCATCGTTGCCGACCGCTGGATACCTGCGCAACGTTTGCTGGGAATATGCCACCTGATAGCCGGTGCGCTGATGGTCATGGCTGGAATTTATGGTAATGCGGAGAATATAGATATCACCGTGTTGTTTGCGCTTTATGCATTCAGCGTGGCATTCTTTATGCCGACTCTGGCATTGTCAAACAGCGTTGCTTTCAATGCACTGACAAAGTGCGGACTTGACACCATCAAGGACTTTCCGCCTATCAGGATATTCGGTACCATCGGCTTTATCTGCACTATGTGGGTTGTGGACCTGTGCGGTTTTCAGGCTTCGGGCAATCAGTTTATTGTCAGCGGTGCGTTGAGTATAGTGCTTGCCCTGTATGCCCAGACCCTGCCGGCATGTCCTGTAAAAGAGAAAAACGCCGGAGGAAACTCCTCCTTGGCGCAGGCATTGGGGCTGGACGCCTTCAAGCTGTTTAAGGACTACAGAATGGCGATATTCTTCATATTCTCAATGCTCCTGGGCATAAGTCTGCAGATAACCAACGGCTACGCCAATCCGTTTATTACATCCTTTGGCCGGTTACCGGAATATGCTGATACTTTCGGGGCTCAGCATGCCAACATCCTGATTTCCCTAAGTCAGATCAGCGAGACATGCTGCATACTGCTCATTCCGTTCTTCCTGGGACGCTTTGGCATCAAGAAGGTGATGATGATTGCCATGTTCGCATGGGTGCTGCGCTTTGGCCTGTTTGGTGCGGGCAATCCTGGTCCGGGTGTGTGGATGTTTATCCTCTCCTGTGTCGTATATGGCGTGGCATTTGACTTCTTTAATGTCTCAGGCGCGTTGTATGTTGACAAAAATACAGACGGCGGCATACGCTCCTCGGCGCAGGGGTTGTTCATGGTAATGACTAACGGACTTGGTGCGACGATAGGTACACTGTCTGCCCAGGCCATTGTAAACCACTATGTGTACAATGTTCCACCAATGGAGCAATTGGCAGGTTGGCGCACGTGCTGGTATATATTTGCCGCCTACGCATTGGTTGTCTTGGTGTTGTTCACAATATGTTTCAAGAATCAGAAATAAAAGCTACGATTGACTATGATTGAAACAAATCAGGAATTCAGGCAAGTCTTGGACATGTGCCGTGACTTGTTTAATAAGAAACTGCATGACTATGGTGCAGCATGGAGGATATTAAGAATCCCCTCTGTCACCGACCAGATATTTATCAAGGCTAAGCGCATACGATCCATCAATGAGAAAGGAGAGTCACAGATAGCTGAAGGAAGTTCGGCGGAGTTTATAGGCATAGTAAATTATGGTATTATCGGTCTGATACAATTAGCGCTCAAGCCGTCCATAAAAGCAGATATCTCCAATGAGGAAGCATTGGCGCTGTATGACAAATATGCCAATGAGACCTATGAACTGATGATAAAGAAAAACCATGATTACGACGAGGCATGGCGCAGTATGCGTGTAAGTTCATACACAGACTTAATCCTCATGAAAATCTATCGCACGAAACAAATAGAGGAACTGCACGGCAAGACAATGGTCTCGGAAGGTATCGGTGCGAATTATCAGGACATGGTAAACTACTCTATATTTGCTTTGATAAAACTTGAAATTGAAAAAGAATAGTGAGCAAATCCGGAATAAGAGGCAGGTGGGTTATTGGTTAATCCGCCTTTCTTTATCTGTGACATTTCTTGCGTCAAGCATACTCAAAGCCATAGACCCAAGAGGCACGGCTTATAAGATAGCAGATTATTTGGATGCGTTCCACTTGTCAGCAATAGCACCGAGTGAGGAAATGCGCTTGTTGCTGTCTGTTGGTTTGTGCTTTATGGAATTCGTCCTGGGCATATATCTGCTTTTCGGCATCCGTCGTCGGTTTACCTCCATTGCAGGGTTAGTGCTGACGGGATTCTTTGCCCTCCTGACACTGTATATATGGATATATGACCCCGTCAGTGACTGCGGTTGTTTCGGCGATGCGATAGTCCTGACGAATACGCAAACGTTTATCAAAGGCATACTGCTCTTCGTGCTTGCGTTGCTGTATTACAAAACCAAATACAAGACAAGGAGTCTCTTTCCCGAAGGGTGGCACTGGTTCGTTTCATTGTATTCAATGGCATTTATTATCATATTCTCTTTTATCTCCATATGCTTCCTGCCGATGATAGACTTCCGTCCTTATCGGGTCGGCGTGAACATCCCCAAGGCGATGGAAATCCCGGATGACGCGGAACCGTCGGTATACGAAAATACGTTTATTCTACGCAAGAATGGCAAAGAACAGAAATTCACTTTAGAGAATTATCCTGACAGCACATGGACATTTGTGCGTACGGAGAGGAAACTTATTAAACAAGGATACAAACCTCTTATCATGGACTTTGCCGTTGCTGATACGACGGGAAACGATGTGACGGACGCAATATTGAATGAAGAAAAATACAGTTTTCTCCTTATCTCGTCTAATCTAAAAAATGCCGACAACGGGCATTTGGGCGAGATAAACAGCATCATAGATTATTGTTATGATCACGGCTACGTCTTTGAGGCTTTGACCGCATCTCCCCAAGAGGATATACGCCAGTGGCAGAATTATACTGGGGCGAGATATCCTATATATCAGGCAGATGCAACCATGCTTAACACAATGATTCGCTCCAATCCCGGCCTAATATTGTTGAAAGGTGGCACGATATTGGCAAAATGGAGTCATAACAACCTTCCTCAAGTGAGCGAGAATACAAACGCAGCATCATTGAGGCAGGGTAATGAAAAAATCGTTTATCAACTGCTGAAAATCATTTTGTATTACGTTATTCCACTATTATTTATTACCTTTGTAGTCAATATCAAGAAACGTGATAAAACCAATATAAAAAACAAAAATAAAATGAGAAAGAAAATTGTAGCAGGCAACTGGAAAATGAATAAAAACCTGCAAGAAGGCGTTGCTTTGGCAATAGAACTGACAGAAGTAGTGAAGAACCCTAATTGCGGTGTTGTGATATGCACTCCGTTTATTCATTTGGCAAGTGTTGCTGAAGTGATTAAAGGCTCTGCTATTGAGCTTGGTGCAGAGAACTGCGCAGATAAAGCATCAGGCGCATATACAGGTGAAGTTTCCGCTGAGATGGTTAAATCCACGGGCGCACAGTATGTTATTCTTGGCCATTCAGAGCGTCGTCAATATTATAACGAGACTCCTGAGATTCTGAAAGAGAAGGTGCAACTGGCATTGGCTAATGGCCTTAAAGTTATCTTCTGTATTGGTGAGACTCTTGAGGAGCGTGAGGCTAACAAGCAGAATGAGGTCGTTAAGGCTGAGTTGGCGGGTTCTGTATACAACCTGACAGCTGAAGAGTTTAAGAATATTGTCATTGCTTATGAGCCAATCTGGGCTATCGGCACAGGCAAGACAGCTACAGCAGAGCAGGCTGAGGAAATACACGCTTATATCCGTTCAACAATCGCTGAAGTATATGGCGCAGAGGTTGCAGAGAACACTACGATACTTTATGGCGGTTCTTGCAAAGCAAGCAACGCTCCAGAATTGTTTGCTAAGCCTGACATTGACGGAGGTCTTATCGGTGGCGCTTCTTTGAAGGCTCCAGACTTCAAAGGCATTATTGATGCTTGGAATTAACAGGTAGTCAGATATGACAGATAGGGAGAGTTGCCATGTGCAATTTTCTCTATCTGTTTTAATTACACACCATAAAATATTAGAGAAATGAAGATACTGATATGCGCTTTTGGTATTTTGTTTTCGGCTGTTTCTATGTCTTCTGCACAGACACTCACGGACAAACTTCAGAAGACAACATCAGGCGAAGGTAGTGTAATTATTTATCAACATCCGGAAATAGAGGCGCTGCTTAACGGTACGGCATACCCTCCTAAGGCCGTAAAGCCCATTGCTGATACCAAACCAACACGAACAGAGCAGAAGACTGCGCACAAGAAATCAGGCTCAGAGAATACCAATAATTCATTAACGGCCGACAATATTGTAAGTGTTAATGATAAAAACGGTGGTACGACTCCTGATCAATATGGAAAGAAAATGTATAAACGTAGTATTACGGTAAATGGTTACCGTATTCGTTTATATTCTGGAGACAACTCGAGAGCTGCACGCCAGAAAGCCTATTCCATCGGTTATTTGTTCAAATCAAGTTACTTGAATATTCCCGTATATACGCATTTTGTCTCTCCGCACTGGAATTGTACAGTGGGTAATTTCAAAACTTACGAGGAAGCACAGAAACTGCTGAGCGAGTTAAGGGAATCTGGACAATTTAACGGTGCCATTATAGTTAAGTCAAAAATTCAGGTCGCACAATAAGTTATGCAAGAGCAGGTTATTGATCAGAACGAAAGTCTTGAAGCATTAAAAGACCTATATAAGAAGGAACTGGAACTGCTGGGTGAAAATCCCTATCGCGAAGGCTTGATAAAGACGCCGGAGCGTGTGGCTAAGTCAATGCTTTTCTTGACACAAGGATATAAAATGAATCCTCTTGAGGTATTGCAGTCTGCCAAGTTTCAGGAAGATTATAAGCAGATGGTTATTGTCAAGAACATAGACTTCTTCTCAATGTGCGAACATCACATGTTGCCTTTTTACGGTAAAGCCCACGTGGCTTATATTCCCAATGGCTATATTACAGGTTTGAGCAAGATAGCCCGTGTCGTCGACATTTTTGCTCACCGGCTGCAAGTTCAGGAGAGGATGACGACACAAATAAAAGAATGTATCCAGGAGGCGTTAAACCCGTTGGGTGTAATGGTTGTCTTGGAAGCACGCCATATGTGTATGCAGATGAGAGGTGTAGAGAAACAGAACTCCATAACAACAACCAGCGATTTCACCGGTGCATTCAACAGTTCAAAAACCCGCGAGGAGTTTTTGCAACTGATACGTTAAACCATAAAAATCACAATGTAATATTTGTCTCACCACATTGCTTGGCGAGCTTCTTTTTTGTGTTTATAAGACAGATGTATGTTTCCATCATCTTCTTATATTCGTTGGAGTTATAATCTAATTGCTGTAACTGTTTATATACATCATTACTCCTGTCAATTATTATGCCCAGTTTCAGACGCATTATCAGGGACGGCACAATTGTTGCCAGTTTTTGAGAGGTTGGTGTAACGATTTTGTCTTTCGTGTACCATTTGCTGAGTTGGTAATTGTTGCTCATCATGTCCACCGCCAGTTTGCTGATTTCCAAATCCGGACTGGACATGAAAAAAGTTGAAGCCTTGAAGCCTTCATCATGACAGTGTTTTACAGCATCCAACCATATTTGTTGATATAAAGGGTCGCTAAATGAGAGCTTGTCATTTAAGAACTCGGCAGATACATAATCAATAAGTGAAATGTTTATTTTGTTTCCTTCAACTTCTACTTCAGCAATTTTCGATTCACCGTAGCGGATGATTAACTTCATTAAAGTATATTCTATTTTTTGGCTGGCACTGCTGAAAGTTTGTTGAGCAATGGGAGTATTGTTCTCTGTCGCTTCGGGTTTTGCCTCGTCCTGTGTCTGTACGTCGGTTTCTTCTAGTGTTTTACGTTGCTCGTTTGCCTTGGCTTTGTCATCGTAATTTTGCTTGCGCTTTCGGGCGGTTTGCCTTATAAGGACTTCCTCTTTAACATTGAGTTGTCTGCTGCATTCTTGCAGATATATTGATCTCGTGATGGCATCGGGGATGAGTGCGATGCTGTCTACGATGTCGTTGACGACCTCTGAGCGTTTCTGTAAATCGTCTTTGGCATCTTCCGACAGGATGCGCACCTTGAAAGTGATAAAGTCTTCCTGGTGCGATTTGATGTATTCCTGGTATTCTTCAGCATTGTGCTTCCGTGCAAAACTGTCTGGGTCATCACCGTCAGGTAGGAGCAGCACTTTGATGTTCATGCCTTCAGCCAACAGCATATTGATACCTCTTAGCGAGGCATGGATGCCGGCGGAATCACCGTCATAAAGTATGGTGATGTTGTTGGTAAAACGGTGCAGCATTCTGATCTGTCCCTCTGTCAGGGATGTGCCTGAAGAAGCGACGACATTCTCTATGCCGCTCTGGTGCATGGAGATGACATCCATATAGCCTTCCACCAGATAGCACCGGTCTTGTTGTGTAATGGCTTTCTTAGCTTGATGGATACCGTAAAGTTCGTAGCTCTTATGGTATATCTCCGATTCGGGTGAGTTGATGTATTTGGCAATTTTTTTGTCGTTGCTGAGTGTACGTCCTCCAAAGGCAACGACTTTGCCACTAAGGCTATGGACGGGATAGATGACTCTGCCGTGATATTTGTCATAGAGTGTTCCGTTGTCCCGCTTATTGCATAGTCCGGTCTTGACGAGATAATCTTCCTGGTATCCTTGCTTGAGGGCGGTGCTACACAGCGCATCACTCTGCTGCAGGCAATAGCCCAGTTCAAATTTTTTGATGATGTCATCTCTGAGACCGCGTCCGCGCAGATAGCCCAAGCCGTAAGTCTGTCCTTCCTGGGTGTTGTAGAGGTTGTCCTGGAAATATTGGTTCGCCCATTGGTTTACGATGAACAGGCTTTCGCGTCTGCCGTTTTCCTCTATCTCTTCTGCTGTAAGTTCTTTTTCCTCAATGCGGATGCCGTATTTGTTTGCCAGCCACTTGAGAGCCTCTGGAAAAGTCATCTGCTCATGCTCCATCAGGAAGTGGACGACATTGCCGCCTTTGCCACACGAGAAGCAGTGGCATATACCTTTGCTGGGTGATACGACAAACGAAGGGGTCTTTTCGTTATGAAACGGGCACAGACCCTTGTAGTTTACACCGGCCTTATGCAGCGACACAAATTCTGATACGACTTCTACAATATCAGCTTTGCTGTATATTTCATCAATTGTTTTGCGGTCAATCATTATTCATTACAAATTTAGTTATTTTATTTTGTTCTCAAAAAGGCTTTTGTTATTTTTGTACTGTTTTATGGAAAAGAAAGATAAAACTTTAACTTATAAAAGTTATCTCATTCCTTTTGTCTTGATAGTCTTACTTTTTTTCATGTGGGGCTTTGCGCGTGCTATTCTGGATGTCCTCAATAAGCATTTCCAGACAGTCATGCATATTTCCATTGCTCAAAGTTCGCTGATACAGGTGGCTACTTATATGGGTTACTTTATCACGGCTCTTCCTGCGGGCATGTATATTATGCGATACGGATACCGTCGGGGCATTGTGACAGGTCTGTTGATTTTTGCCGCGGGTGCGTTACTGTTTGTTCCGTCCATGTGGTCAGGTACTTTTATGGCTTTTGTGGGAGCATTGTTTGTAATAGGCTGCGGACTGACTTTTCTTGAGGTTTCCGCCAATCCTTATGTGACTCTTGTCGGTCCTGTCGAGACCAGCTATAGTCGTCTTAATCTGGCCCAGTCGTTCAACGGCTTGGGTTGTGTCCTTGCGCCTCTCCTTGTCGGACGGTTTCTCTTTTCCGGTGCAGATGCCGATGTGAGTGTTCCTTATGTTATTATGGGTATTCTGGTCGTTGTTGCTGCCGTAGCTTTCTCACGTGTGCCTTTGCCCGATATCATCAGAAACGACAGTCAGCAGGGTGTCGCTTCAGGTACTTTGTTGAAAAACCGTTCTTTTCTTTATGGTGTCGGCGCATTGTTGGCCTATGAAGTCAGCGAAATCTGCATCAACAGTTATTTTGTCAACTTCACCACCGCTATGAATTGGCTCACCAGTATAGATGCGAGTCGGGTATTGTCTTTGGCGCTGGTATTGTTTATGGCAGGGCGGTTCGCGGGCAGTTGGATGATGCGTTTTCTCTCCGCGGAGATGATGCTCTTGATATGTGCCTCGGGCAGTGTGGCATGCGTGATTATCGTGCTGTTGGATATCCAGGAGGTGAGTCTCTGCGCCTTGATATTGAATTACGCCTTTGAGGCGATAATGTTTCCCACTGTTTTTAGTCTGTCATTGCGTGGCCTCTCTCCCGTTGAGACCAAACGTGCCGGCAGCATACTGATGATGACTCCTGTCGGTGGCTGTACTTTCTTGCTGATGGGCCTTATAGCAGACAATGCTGGTCCGGTCGTTCCTTTCGTCCTGCCTCTGGCAGGTTATGTCATCGTTGCAGCATACGCGCGATGGCTTCATCGTAACTTCCGTTAAATGGACCGTGATTTGCCAGCTTCATCGCACTGACAACTGAAGCAAATTGTCCTGCCTGCTGTATGTCTGCTCCCAGGGTGCGTTGAAAGATATATCCCATCATATACGTATCACCACAGCCGGTCGTGTCTATGACAGCATCGGTATGCGATGCCGCTATCCTGTGGACTATACCGTCGCGGAATATCAGGCTACCCTTGTCACCCAGTGTCAGTAGTATCTCCCTGACACCCCATTCAGCCAATCTGGCGCATATTGTCTCCATGTTGCTCTCGCCGGTTAGGATTTCTCCCTCGCGTTGGTTTATCTTGAGTATGTCGGTATGCTTCAGAGCCTCCTTCTTCCAACTCCAGTCTGTGTCGTAAACGTGTTGGTTTCTTACCGAGCGCAAGAAACCTTGCGCATCAACGGCAAGGATACTCTTCCTGTGAAAATGCTCAAAAATTTCTATGCTGAAATCTTCTGCCAGCAGAGAGCCCAAGATGACATACTTCGCATTTATATCGCGCAGGTCGTCAGGTCGGAAGGCGTCAGCCGTAGCGGTGACACGCTGCCTGCGTTCGTTGAGGTTGGTGCCGTAGATGTTTTCAAAAAACATTGTTTCCCTGCTCGGGATAACCGTCGTGTCGATGCCTCTGTTGGTGAGTTCATCTGCGAGTGCCATGTCTTTTTCCGCGAGGCTTGTCACGAGTTTGTAGCTTAGGCCGTGTACCTCCGGACGCAGGGCTACCATGCCGAGGGAGACGTAATAGCTTGTACCGCCGGGCATGTAGATATCACTGTCAGGTGTGACGATATGGTCTCGTGTCAGGTGGCCTATGCAGCAAATGTCGTACATGCGGATATGGATTTTTGAAAAATACTTGTGCAAAATTAATAAACTCTCGGCGGATATTAAGTGTTTCCTGTAGTTTGTTGTTCAGACTTGCGGTTACCTGCGCGGCTTTTAGCGGATAGGTTTTCAGTTCCATGGGCTGGAATTTATGTTCCATAGGCTGGAACTTACATTCCATCGGTTGGAATGAAAGCCTTATCGGGTGGATTGACCCTGTTTCTCCTGCGGAATCCAGAAAGTCGCTGCGGTTGGTCATGGTTGATGTCAGGAAGCATGGGCGATGCCGCATCGGCTATATTTTTATTCATATAATTTTCAGCGTAATAATATTTTTTCGTATCTTTGTTATATAGTTATGCGTTATGGATATGCGTTATGGATATAGATGATATACAAAATCGCCGCTTTTTTTTACGTAATCTGGGCGTGTTGGGCGGTGGTATATTGGCAGCCACGAGCCCGTGGCTGAGTATATTTGCCGATGTGAAGGATACCTCAGGCGAAAGACTCAAACTGGGTGTTATCGGTCCAGGTTCGCGTGGACGTTTCCTGATGAAATTTCTTGCCAAAAACAAAAAGGTTGACATTGTTGCCATTGCCGACATCTACCAGCCTTCCATTGATGAGGCTCTGGAGATTGTGCCGACAGCTAAGGTCTACAAGGATTACCGCAGGCTTTTGGCAGATAAAAATATACAGGCGGTGTTGGTTGCTACGCCGTTGAATACCCATTTCCAGATTGTCATGGACGCCATGGATGCTGGTAAACATGTGTATTGCGAAAAGACTATAGGCTATGACATGGATCAGTGCAAGCGGATGTATGACAAGCATCTGTCAACGGGCGTCGTGTTCTTTACGGGGCAGCAGCGGCTCTTTGACCCGCGCTACATCAAGGTCATGCAGATGGTGCATGACGGCGTTTTCGGTGAAATTACCAAAGTGCGTGCGTGGTGGAATCGCAACAACGACTGGCGCAGGGAAGTGCCTGAGCCGAGACTGGAGAAGTTTATCAACTGGCGTCTGTATAAGGCTTCATCTAAAGGTCTGATGACGGAATTGGCATGCCATCAGCTCCAAGTGGGAACGTGGGCGCTGGGGAAACTTCCGGAGAAAGTCATGGGACATGGCTCCATCAACTATTGGAAGGACGGCCGTGAGGTATATGACAACATCTCAACCTTCTATATTTTCAACGACGGCAGAAAAATGGAGTGGGGCAGTGATATTGCCAATAAATTCTACGGACTGGAAGAACAGATACTGGGTTCCGTCGGTACGGTGGAGCCGGAGAGAGGTAAATACTTCTTTGAGGAAATCGCTCCGCAGCCCGCTTTCCTCCAGATGATCAGAGAGTGGCAGCAGGATATCTTCAGTGACTCAATGTTTGCCGGTACGAGTTGGATGGCGGAGACTGCCAAGCCGAATCACGGCGAATACATTCTGGGCAAGAAACCTGATGCTGACGGATCATCACTGCTTACAGAGGCCTTTGTGGAGGCTGCCATCACGGGCAGGCAACCTGCCGGTATAGCGGAAGAAGGCTACTATGCCTCAATTTTGTGCCTGTGGGGTCACGAGGCAATATGCCGGGGAGAGGCATTGGACTTCCCGAAAGAATATTGTATTGACTATGATGTGTATGGCACATCGGAATATAAAACAGACTTGGCATGAAAGATATCCTGATTACCCGAAAACGTCAAATAACAGAGCTGAAAGTGTGGCTGGCATGTCTCGCACTGTCTGTTGTGTTGAATATATATGCGATTATCGCCTATGAGGCGCAATGGACCGAACTGTTTACCTCAATAGGTTTTATGCTTACGGCATCTGTCGTTATCTATATTATCTTGCTGTTCTTCAGGATAGTGTGGTATGGTGTGCGCAGATTATGTAAAAGGCGTTGAATATTAACTAAAAACAAAAATAAGAGATGTCTACTCGTAGAGAATTTTTAAAACAGATGGGCATGGCAACGGCAGGACTTGCCATGTCTGGGGCTTCAAGTGCCATGGCTACTCCAGTCTCGTCAAAACAAAGGGCTGAGGCCAAAAACGAGAAAGTGAAGATAGCTTACATCGGTATCGGTTTCCGTGGTGAGCAGGATATCATGGAGTTCAAGAAAACCAACATGGTGGATGTTGTCGCACTGTGCGATATAGATATCGGTGCGAAACATACCCAGAAAGTGCTTGACCTCTATCCCAAAGCCAAACGCTTCCGTGACTTCAGGGAGATGTTTGAAAAATACTCATCCCATTTTGATGCCGTATGTGCCGCGGTGCCGGACCACATGCACTTTCCTGTTGCCATGATGGCGATGAATTACGGCAAACATATCTATCTGGAGAAGCCCATGTGCCGTACTTTCCATGAGGCTGAACTGATGATGGCAAATGCGAGAAAGCATCCTGAAGTGGTTACTCAGGTAGGTAATCAGGGACATTCGGAAGGCAACTATTTCCAGTTCAGGGAATGGGTGAAGGCAGGTCTGATAAAAGATGTCACCGCCATAACTGCCCACATGAACAACTCACGTCGTTGGCATCCCTTTGATGCCAAGATGAAACATATGCCGCAAGGCGAGGCGTTTCCGAATGCGGATATTGACTGGGATACATGGTTGGGCGCATGCGGCTGGCGTGATTTCTCTGAGAAATATCATTATGGTAACTGGCGTTGCTGGTATGAGTTTGGCATGGGAGCCTTGGGAGATTGGGGTGCGCACATATTAGACACTGCCCACGAATTTCTGGATTTAGGGCTGCCCTATGAGATAACCATGAAATACGCCAAGGGACACAACGATTTCTTCTTCCCTTATTCTTCCACAATTCTCTTCCGTTTCGGTGCGCGTAACGGTATGCCTCCGTGTGATGTGACGTGGTATGACGGTGTGGACAATTTGCCCAAGGTGCCGGCTAACTATGGTGCATCAGAGTATAATCCGAATATCCCGTCAACCAATCAGGGCGACACACCTGTTGCCAAGTTGAATCCCGGAAAAGAGATTTATACGCGCGATTTGGTGTTTAAGGGAGGTTCTCATGGCAGTACGCTCTCCATCTTGCCATCGGAGAAAGCCGAAGAATGGAAA
>CACXEH010000096.1 GCA_902766625.1 uncultured Bacteroidales bacterium
ATCCCGACCTCACTTGGAAGGAAACGTGCGGCATGATGGCCAATCTGGTTGGCGATTCGGGCTGTAATCGTGACCGAGTCAAGTTCTGTGCAACCCATAAAAGCTCCTTTGCCTATTCTGAAACACCACTCTTTGCCGAATTCAACTTTGCATAGTGGTGTGTCGTAGAAAGCATAGTCACCTATATTACCGACAGTCTCCGGCCTATGGAACGGAACTTATTTCGTGACAGACAACAACAGACATAACAGCATTATCTTTATCCATACTGGATATTCATTTAAGTAAGTATGTTGTTAATGATTCTCCATAAAACAAAATAGAGAATCTGATATGGTGGATTATACAGTTTTTTTACAATAACTTTTACACCCTATATTATATAACACATGATGCATTTTATAACATGTGTTTTTTATTTTTAGCAGTTTTATTCCTTCAACTGATTATCTATCTCTTTCTTTGGTGACAAACCCAATTCCTTCATGTTTTCAAAACGCTGGACTATATTTCCACGGCCTTCGCTTAAGCGTTTTAATCCTGTTGAATAATCGTTCTGAAGTGTCTCCAGGCTACGTCCAATCTTAGAATAAGTTTCTGTAAACAAAGCAAAATGATAATAAAGATCATTTGCTGAATTGATGATTTTCTCCACATTCTTTGCCTGGCGTGCCGACTGCCAAATATTGTTGACTATTTCAAGTGTCATTATTAATGTATTAGGACATACCATAATAACTTTTTTACTCCAAGCGTAGTTATTGATGGTATCATCATATTGTACTGCGGCAACATAAGATGCCTCTGACGGCATGAACATTATGACATATTCAGGAGAACCCTTTACATCTCTCTGATAATTTTGTTTTGACAATTCATTAATATGCCTGCGAACTGACTCAATATGATTTTTCAGAGCACGTTCGCTCTCTATCTTATTGTCTGCATTAATATAATCTATAAAGTCCTTTAATGACACTTTGGAATCAATAATAAGATGCTTCCCTTCAGGAAATTTTATTATCACATCCGGACGTACATTATTGCCGTCTATGCTTTTAAAATTTTTCTGCATTTCATATTCCTCACCTTCACGCAGTCCAGAACGCTCGAGAATGTTTGACAAAATCATTTCTCCCCAATCGCCTTGTACCTTATTTTCGTTTTTGAGGGCTTTTGCAAGATTGTCAGCTTCCCTGCCTATAGAAATAGTCTGCTTTTCCAATTTTTCTATAGCATTGATAAAAACGGTGTGGTGCGCCACACTCTTCTCATTTACATCATTAATGGCTTTGTCTAATCTGTAAATATTATCACGGAGCGGCTTTAACAGAAGTTCCAAATGATCATTATTCTCTTGTTCCAGTTTTTCTTTTTGGTTATTTAGTATCTGGGTGGCTAATACGTTAAACTTAGCCTCCATGGTATCTATACTTTTTTGTGAATAGCCTTTTATCTCTTTTATATGATGGTTTGCCTCATAACGGGTAAATAAACAACCTAAAACAAATCCTATAATTAAAGCTGTACTAAAAACTAAAAGTAATTCCATAATATATCTACTTCAAATATTCAGTTATATTTTTTGGAACATAAAACAAATCTGTCTTATCTACATAAATAACAACTGAAGGCAAATCAACTATTGTGTTTTTACCATCTTTTATGTATAGTACATTTGTATGTGCCTTAATAGAAAACGATTTACCATTTTCTGAATTTTCAACATTCAAGACAGGAAATTTTTTATTTGTTTTGTCAATAGTTACTTTATAATCATTAAAAACTTTATCTGAATGGGCATATATATTGTCAGAAAATTCATCAAGTTTATTATACATTCCGCATAAGGCACATAAATATTGATTAATCTCAACATTGGTATTCATACCTATGGGCAACTGTTCTGCTCCGTTTGGATTATAGCATCCTAAGAAAACATCTTCTCCAGAATGTCCTGAAGTGCTAAAACCTAAATTGCAATGATCAACCATAATACTTGCTATACACCTGCTGAAAGAAGAGGTATATAATGCACCGTCTATCTTATTGTTTCTTTCCTTTTCCGGATATATACTGTTTTTATATCCTTTACATCTGTACAGTTTTTCTAATTCTTGTTCTGACAAATCTATATTGGCATACTTATTAAAAATGCGTTTTGCATCACTGCCAGGACGACTATTCAACTTTTTAAGCATACCTTCAGCTGAAAGTTTATAATCAGCTATAGGACCAAACATTTTTCTCATTGGTATTGAGGAATAACCTTTTAGTCCATATTTTCCTATTGTTATACCACTATTACCATGATCGGATAAAATAACAACGGCCGTGTTTTTATCTTTTTTAGCAAAATCAAGAGCAACCTTTACAGCTTTGTCAAATGCCAATGTCTCTGAAACAATACCGGCAGGATCGTTATTATGGGCTGCAAAATCTATCTGACTGCCTTCCACCATTACAAAGAATCCTTTCTTATTTTGGCTCAATTTATCTAATGCCAATTTAGTCATCTCAGCTAAGGAGGGCTGTTTGCTTTTATCGCAGTCTATTTCATAGTCAAATATTTTACTTCTAAATAAAGCCCACATTTTATTATTGGTACATGAACGCATAGCCTGTATATCATCTCTTATTACAGAATAATTTCTTTTTTCAAGATAATTTTCCAACTCTGGCGTCAGATACTTATTACCACTGGCTATTACAACATCTACATTATTATTGACTATTTGTGAAGCCAGTATGGCTGTTTCATTTCTATTATAATAATGAGAAAAACAATCAGATGGAGTAGCATGATTAAAATTAACAGTAACTACTAAACCTGTTGATTTTCCTTTTACCTGCTTACATGCCTCCATTATAGTAGCAGCAGGACCATTTGTTTTAGTAACATCAACCTTCTCAAAATTGTCCTTTCCGAAATCAGGAGAATAGGTTGAAATATATCCTGCAGGAGCAGAATGTCCGGTCATATATGTTGCTCCTGTGGGCGCAGAGTCTCCTATAGGAGCATTGATACAATTTGTCCTTACCGTTCCACACAATATTTCATCCAGGGCTAACTTTTCCTGGTCAGGATTATTGTACCAATTCACATATCTTGTAACAGACAAAGCTGGTAAAGAAGTTCCGTCGGCTATCATAAAGATAACATTTTTTACAGGTTTAACCTTAGACATTTCTACAGCACTTACTTTAAAAGTCATTAAAGCAAGTAATAATATTATAGGCTTTTTCATTAACAGATTATTTTATTATTCACAAAATTACAAAAAATGTAAATTTTCCTATAATATAGTGTATAAGTTTTCTTTTTTAAAATAAAAAAATGATGTGTTATTTGATAAGATGTTTATAGTGTTGAAAACTATATTTATCGTTTATTATGAACTGTAAATAGTGAACTATTTATTAACAATTCAATTGATTACTGTTTAATAAATTAAGTTTGTTATCAACAACTTAAAATTATAAAGCAATTAATGATAAAAAATGCTGTTATCATGTTGAAATAATACTCAAAAATTATTTATAACTGACCCTGTATTGTTAATTGTAATTCATATAAAAATAATACATAGTTTTACACATGCTTTATAACAAGTATTATAATATTTATGAACAAGTTTTACACATACTTTTATTATCTTTGTAAAAACAAAAATATATGAAGAAACTGACTGTAGAGGAAATGAATCGTATGAGTATTGACGAATTTCGTCAATCCAGAAAAATACCTCTTGTTATAGTGCTTGATGATATAAGAAGTTTATATAATGTAGGAAGTATCTTTAGGACATCAGATGCTTTTCGTGTTGAAAAATTAGTATTATGTGGCATAACAGCTTGTCCGCCTTCGGTTGAGATACATAAAACAGCGCTTGGTGCGGAGGATTCTGTACAATGGATATATTATAAGAATATATTTGATGCAATAAAAGATTTACGAAATGAAAAATATAGAATAATAGCCATAGAGCAGGTAGAGAAAAGCACCAAACTAAATAAATGGAACATAAAAGAAGAAAAATATGCGCTCATCCTGGGCAATGAGGTAAAAGGTGTCAAACAGGAAATTGTTGATATATGTGATGAATGTTTAGAAATACCTCAATATGGAACAAAACATTCATTAAACGTTTCATGTGCTGCTTCTATAGTAATATGGGATTATTTCAAACAATATACAGAAAAGGTAAATATCAAAAATAATATGGTTTAGAGTTATTAAAATAGTAATTTTTACCCATTTATAATTAAAAATGTGCGATTTTCACTTTAATTTTTTGGTATGTAAAAGATAATTAATAACTTTGCATGTTGTAACAGAAATATAGAATATTAATCTTTTTAAAAATAACATTATTATGACAACTGCAGAAATTGAAGCAAAAGTAAAAGAAATCATCGTTGATAAACTCGGTGTTGATGAAAGTGAAGTAAAGAGTGAAGCAAGTTTCGCTAATGACCTCGGTGCTGATTCTTTGGATACAGTAGAGTTGATTATGGAATTTGAGAAGGTATTCTCTATTTCTATTCCTGATGATCAAGCTGAGAAAATAGCAACTGTTGGAGATGCTATTGCTTACATCACTACAAACGTAGCAGAATAATAATAAATCTATCTTTATTAGTTAATGAAATTAAAGAGAGTAGTTGTAACAGGTATAGGTGCCATTTCTCCTTTAGGTAATAATGCTCCTGAGACATGGGAGAATATAAAAAAAGGAGTAAGTGGTGCAGCGCCTATTACAAGGTTTGATACTTCCCTTTTTAAAACTAAGTTCGCTTGTGAGGTTAAGAACTTCAATGTGACAGATTACATTGATCGTAAAAGCGCCAACAAGATGGATATCTATACGCAGTTTGCTATGGTTTCTGCCATGGAAGCTGTAAAAGATTCTGCAATGGACTTAGAAACTGTTGACAAAAACCGTATAGGTGTAGTCTATGGTGTAGGAATAGGCGGTATCAATACTTTTGAAACAGAAGTGTCCAATTATGCGTTACATGCTGCTGAGGGTCCTAAATACAATCCTTTCTTCATCCCTAAGATGATTGCAGATATAGCAGCAGGACACATTTCTATTCATTATGGTTTTCACGGACCTAACTTTGCCACTACTTCAGCATGTGCTTCTTCAACGCATGCGTTAGCTGTAGCGCTGGATCTTATCCGCTTAGGTAAGGCAGACGCTATAGTGGCAGGAGGTTCTGAAGCTGCTATATGGCCGACAGGTGTGGGTGGATTTAATGCTATGCATGCGCTTTCTACTCGTAACGATGATCCTGAACACGCATCGCGTCCGTTTAGCGCAAGTCGTGACGGTTTCATTATGGGAGAAGGTTCTGCTTCCTTGATTTTTGAGGAATTGGAGCATGCTAAAGCTCGCGGTGCCAAAATATATGGCGAAGTTGCGGGTTCAGGTATGTCAGCAGATGCGTACCATATAACAGCTTCCCATCCGGAAGGTTTAGGTGCTGCCCTTGTAATGAAGGCTGCATTGGCAGATGCAGAGATGAAGCCGGAAGATATTGATTATATCAATGTTCACGGTACATCTACCCACGTAGGTGATATCTCTGAGGCTAAAGCCATACAACAAGTATTTGGTGAGCATGCTTATAAACTCAACATCAGTTCCACAAAGTCTATGACAGGTCATATGCTGGGTGCTGCTGGTGCAATTGAAGCGATGATAAGCCTTTTGTCTGTAAAAGAAGACATTGTTCCTCCTACGATTAATCATGAAGAAGGTGACAATGATCCTGAAATTGATTACAATTTGAATTTTACATTCAATAAGGCTGAAAAGCGTACAGTAAGAGCTGCTTTAAGCAATACATTTGGCTTTGGCGGTCATAATGCATGCATCATCATGAAAAAATACTCTGAATAAGATTTTATTAATGAAATCTTTCTGGTATATGATAAAGTTCTTCTTTCACAGGAAAGAAGAACTTTATTTGTCTTTAAAACAAATACTTGGCTTTTATCCGCATCACATTTATTATTACAAATTAGCGTTTATTCACAGAAGTTTAGGCGAGCGTGATAACAAGGGTAAGCAAGTTAATAATGAAAGATTGGAATATCTTGGCGATGCTATTCTCGAAGCGGTGGTAAGCGATATATTATATAAGAAATATAAAAACGCTTACGAAGGTTTCCTGACAACGACACGCAGTAAGATAGTACAGCGAAGTACACTTAACGAGCTTTCCTTAAAGTTGGGATTAAACAAGCTGATACAGTTTACTCATTATACAGAGTCACATCATTCTTGCATAGGCGGCAATGCGTTTGAGGCCCTTATCGGTGCTATTTATTTAGATCAGGGATACAAACGTGCGTTATGGTTTATACAGCGATTGATAAAAAAGGGCTATATAAAACTGGATGTTACTGCAAAAAAAGAACAAAACTTCAAAAGTGCTTTATTGGAGTGGGGGCAGAAGTACAAGATGGATGTGCGTTTTGAGACAAAGGAAGTCCAGGAAAACAATTTGTATTCTGAGCCTACATTTTATACTCAGACCATTGTAGAGGGAAAAATTATAGGCAATGGTAAAGGTTATTCAAAGAAGGAAAGCCATCAGCGGGCAGCTAATAAATCGATGGAACTATTACGCCATGCACCAGAGTTAAGAAAGGCGTTAGAGCGACGCAAACTGATGCGATTGGTGGCTGTAGATATGTTACACTTTTTACCGCAATACGAGCAGTTGTCCCAGGAAATGGATGACTAAGTCTGCAAGATTTGGCATGAGTCTATGCCAAGATACCGTTATTATTGAATTGTACTGAGGTTATTAAAATACAGCCGGGTCGCGGCTATATCCTTTTGCATGGCGTTGGCCAGCTCTTCCAATGAGCGGAAATGCTTTTCTGTACGAAGATATTTCATAAATGATACTTCTATCTGCTCATCGTAAATATCTGTGTTAAAGTCTAAGAGGTGAACCTCTAAAAACATCTGCCCAGCTGAGTCTACGGTTGGCCGTTTACCCCAATTAGCGACACCGGTGAAACGCTTTCCATTGACACTTGCTCTGACAGCATAAACACCTTCTCGGGGCAATATTTTGTCACTTATTATGCGGATGTTTGCAGTAGGAAAACCTAATTTCCGCCCCAGTTGCCTTCCTGCAACGATTTTTCCAGACAAGGTGTAGGGATGACCTGTAAGACAATTTGCCTGCTCTATCTGCCCGGTTTGGATTAAAGAGCGAATGGCAGACGAACTGATGTTCTGATAAGTACCTGAATCAAATTTTGAAGCTTGCAGTACAGTTATTCCCAACAGGCTGCCACATTCTTTATAGTTTTCAAAAGTCATAGCCGGGTTACTGCCGAAATGATGGTCATAACCCATAAACAAGATTTTCACGTTGAGTAAATCTTTCAGATAGACATTCATGAAGTTCGTGGCAGTCATGTTTGCCATCTCATGGGTAAAATCCAATAGATAGCAATAGTCTATACCACACCCGGCAATCAGATGAAGCCTTTCCTCAAAACTGGTAATCAGCGCAGGTTGTGAATCAGGGCAAAGTATTTGTTTTGGGTGATTCTTAAATGTGATGACCATAGAGTGGAGATGGTGTTTCCTGGCTGTTTCTGTCACCTGTTGCAAGAGATACTGGTGTCCTTTGTGGACACCGTCAAAAAAGCCTATTGTGGCTACAACAGGAAAAGATTGATTTGAAAGAACGCCGGTTAAAATGTCCATTTCCGGTTACTCAAGTTTTTTTTTGCCGACAAGTTTGTTTATCCATTCGTCACCAAGTGCCTGCAATGTATGAAATCCTACACGTTCAGCTGTGGTGGTATTGTCTGCACGGTCGTCAACAAATAGGGATTCTTCAGGCAGTATATCGGCAACCTTGATGACTTCCTCAAAGATGTCCGCATTTGGTTTTTCCTTGTGCATTTCATAGGAGAGGAAGATTTTCTTAAAGTGACTTAAAAAAGATGTGCCTTCGTAATTCCACAGATGTTTTACGCTATATTCCCAATGAGACACGTTGACATTGCTTAGGAGGTAAAGTGAATAGTGGGGATATAGTTTTTTCAATGCTTCAAAACGTTGTGGCGGGATACTCAACAGCAAGCTGTTCCATGCATCAAGCAGTTGTTTATCGCTGGGCGGATTACTTGTATTTTCAAACTGGCGCAATCCATTTAAGAACTCACGTTCTGTAATGGTACCCATGTTAAATTGCTGGAAGATGCCTGTGCAGATGACATCATCTTTGAGAAGATGACGTTTGAGACCGATACCTTCAAATGTTTTCATGCAATGTTCGAAATCCAAATCACAGAGGACTCCGCCAAAATCAAAAACAATATTTTTAATCATGATGTTGCTTTATATATTTTGTACTGTATCTGACGATTTCACCTATCCAGAGAACAAGTGACGAAACTGCCAGAAGAGTAACCCATTCATATACATTAAGGGGGACGGTGCGGAAGACTTTCCCTCCGAATTGCACTATCAGGAATTGTCCTGTAAATACAATCGCCATCACACCGAGAAGTGGTTTGCAGGTGGATAGTTTATGGAATGCTGAGCGGCCTGTTCCAAGGGCGCGCACATTGAGCAGATTCCATATCTGCAAGAAGACGAAGAAGGTAAAGAATAAAGTCAGTTCTTTGATTGTGCCATCGCCCCAGCGGTCGAAGTAAAACAGCAGTTGCAGAATGACGGCACAGAAGACCACCGTGCAGAAGAGGATAAAACCTTCCATCTTCTTGGTGATGATAAAGTCAGTTTCTTTTCTCGGCTTCTCTTGCATCACGTTAGCTGAAGGTGGTAGTGTGGATAGTGCAAGCGACGCCAGCGTATCCATGATTAAATTAATCCAGAGTATCTGTGTAACTGTCAACGGCAACTCTGTTCCGATAAAAGCGCCTATTATCGTTGTAAACAGAGCTGTAGCGCTGATAGTCAGCTGAAAGGCAATAAAACGCTGGATGTTTTTATACAGCGATCTTCCCCACATCACGGATGTGCCGATAGTATAGAAGGAGTCATCCATCAGCGTGATGTCTCCGGCTTCTTTGGCTATGACCGAGCCCGACCCCATCGCCAAGCCCACTTGTGCCTGGTTTAGTGCAGGAGCGTCATTAATGCCGTCACCGGTTACAGCAACCACCTCGCCTTGTTCCTGAAGCAGCGTCACGAGATACTGCTTGTCCATCGGCCGTGCGCGACTGATAACCTTTATTTCCGGCAAGCGCTTCAGGGCTTCTTCTCTGGAGAGTTGTCCGAACTCCTGTCCTGTGATGGCGCTTCTTTCCAAACTGTCTTCTGGTGTCCAGAGTCCTATCCTTCGGGCTATCTCAATCGCAGTCTTTTCGTTGTCGCCGGTAATAATCTTTATCTTTATATGCGCATCGCTGCATGCCCTGACAGCATAGGGTACATCTTCCCTTACAGGGTCCATGATGGCTGTGATACCTTGAAACGTGAAATGCTTCTGTGCCAGAATAGTTTCTATATCTGTCTCACGGCTGAAGGTATATGCAAAAGCGAGTGTCCGCATGGCAGCATTCTGATATTTTTCCAGTTGGGCATTGGCGTCTGCCTGTTGCTCTGCTGTCATGTCACAGAGTTCCATAATGTACTCCGGCGCACCCTTGACAAAGAGTATATGGTTTCCGTTGTCGTCAACGAGTGTACCCATCATTTTCTTTTCTGTGGAGAAGGGCATCTGTGAGATAATCTTGGCTTGTGCCCGCAGTTCCAGATAGTCTTTGCCCTGAGTGCCTATATAACGTAAAAGTGCCGACTCAGTGGGGTTTCCCGAAGAAGTGCCGTCAGCGTTGAGCAGGGCTGTGGAGTTGACGGCCATGTTGTTGATAAGTTTGTCATCGGTTTGTCCATAGACGTCTTCCACTTTCATGCTATTCTGGGTCAGCGTACCGGTTTTGTCAGTACATATTACTGTGATGGCTCCCATGGTTTCGCCGGCATGCATCTTTCTGACAAGGATATTGTTGGAAAGCATTCTTCTCATGTTCAGCGACAGGCTCAGCGTTACTGCCATAGGCAGACCTTCGGGTACGGCCATTACAATCAGCGTAACGGCTATCATAAAATATTTCAGACACATTCCGCCTATCTTTATCCAGTCAACGGGTTGTCCGGGCGGAAGCAGGGAGAAATAATTGTAGATGCCGTGCACGGCACAGATGATAAAGATAAGGACGGCTATGGCGCACGATACTTTGGAGATGACTTTTGCCAGCCGGTTCAGCTGGTTGTTCAGCGGTGTCGGCACCTCTGTATTCTTTGTCGTTTCTTTGGAGACATGTCCTATCTCCGTATTGTCGCCTACGGCAGTCACCTTCATTATAGCGTGACCTTCAAGTATCTTTGACGAGCGGTACACCATGTGTGCGGGATAAGTGGACTCCGCAATCGTTTCGGGTGTTTCTGCCAGAATGTATTTGTTAGCGCTGGGTTCGCCTGTAAGGCTGCTTTCGTTTACCAGCAGTTGTACGGCTTCCAGCAGTTCTCCGTCGGCAGGCACTTCCTCACCCTGCTGCATGACCACAATATCACCGGCAACAATTTGGCTTCTGGGTATTTGCACTATTTCGTTGTTGCGGACAACCGTGCACATTTCTTCTTGTCCCAAAGCATTCAGTATGTCAAATTTGCGTGATGCGTCCAGTTCAAAATAAAAACCTATGCTTGTGGCGAGCAGTATGGCTATAATAATGCCGATAGTCTCGATATACTCATTTTCGATTATGCCGATGGCGAGAGACATACACGCAGCCACGATAAGTATGCGTATTATCGGGTCCTTGAAACTTTCCAGATAGAGTTTTATCCAAGACGGGCGTTCAGGCGGTGTGAGCATATTGTCACCATGTTGACGCCGGCTGTTCAGGACTTCTTCGTCTGACAGACCGAGATGCTTAAAATCCAAATGAGGAGCCATAGATATATTTTAATGCAAAGTTACAATAAAAATACAGGACAAGCCGTAAAATCAAAAGTGTTATCTGTGCAAGTCTTTATATGCATGTTTGATGACCTCTGGTGTGATGTCGTAGGTCCGGTTCACGGGCCTTCCTACATCCGTCAGCGCATGCTCCAGCAACCAGTCGTATGCTTCTTTGAGATAGAGTATCCTGGCAGGTGCACCGTGGTTGAAGCCCTGCAGTTTGGTGAAGATGTGACGGTCTGTGTCGCCACAGGCCTCTATACCGTCAATTACCCTTTGTGACGCACTGATAGGTACGGCTCTGTCTGCCGTACCGTGAAAAATCCATAAGGGCACTTTGCTTAACCCGGTGAAATCATTCAGCGTCGTGCCACCGCACAGTTCCATGGCGGCGGCAATTTTATCCGGGTATGTCCCTATGAAGTCCAGTGTGCCGTAGCCGCCCAGACTGATACCGATAGTATAGACACGGTTGGTGTCAACAGCGTAGTTGTCCTCTACCCATTGCAGGCAGTTCATGATTTTTTCAGGTTTCCAGGCACCGCCGTTATTTTGCGGCGCAATAACCAAGGCCGGTATCTCCCTGCCTTTGCTGATAGCATGTATGGTGCCATATCTGCGCACGGTGTTAAGATTGTTTCCGCAGAGACTTCTGCCATGCAGGAATACGATTACCGGTGTCTTCTGCCCTGCTTGATAGTCTTTGGGAGTATATAACCAAAAATTATAACCGTTCTTGACTTTTCCTTTGACGGCTGTGAGGCTGTATGGCTGGGCATAAAATTTTACTGTCGCTGCCAGCAGGAAAAAAACAAAGGCAAGATGTTTCATAAGTTATTCTTTTTGATAAGTCTGAACATATATCTGATGATTGCCATGCACAGGGCGAGCATCACGGCAAGCTCAATACATATTATATATATAGGGTAAGCCGATACCGCCGCCTCGGCAGTAAGAAGATCGGTGACCGCCCACGGGTATTTTCCAAACTCTGCAATAAACCAACCGCATAAAGTGCAACACAGGGCAAGCAGATAGGTATAGCTGTTTATCCTCAGCAGGTACTCACGCCATGGAGCCTTTTCCTGGACAAGGGCATATATCAACCCTGCCAAAAGCACTATGAGCAAAAATCCTGCACCTATCATGATGCGGAAGGCCCAGTAATAGGCCTGAGTCTGCGGTTTCAGCCGGGCAGAACTGTTGAGACGGCTGTATCCTAAATACTGGCTCTCATAGCGGAACAACTGCTGTGTATAGTCGTCTTTTATGTCTTGCCGTATCTGCAAGGCATGGTTTGCCAAACCGTGTTTCTCTGTCAGCGATTTCGCCACACCGCCTTCAGGCAGACGGTAACCGCCGTCCACGACATCATCCATGCCAGGGAAAAAACCAAAATTGCTGTGCGTGGCAAGACGTGAGAGCATCTTAGGCACTTTGACGGGCCCTATGATGCTAAACGCCATTTCCTTGCCTCCTTTGTCAACCTGTTGTATGGCAGCCATTTTCATAGGCTGCTGCTTTGAGACAGTATAGCCGGTGCTGTCGCCGATACACATTGTCAGCACCATTGCCAGAATAGCCAGAGCGGAACCTGCGATTATACCCGTCCGTGCTTTTTCCTGTGTATGCTGCAGCAAATGCCGGCAGCTTAACGAAACGAGAAATACTGCTCCGATAACCCAGCAAGAGGCAACCATGTGAAAAAATTTAAGTGCAGCTAACGGCGAAAACACTATCCATGACAGATGCGAGAATCCCAATGTAAGGTCAGAAGCGTTGACAAAGGTTCCCAACGGACATTCCATCCAGGCGCTGACAGCTATGGGCCACCATAGTGTCAGATTGAAACTTAATCCCAACAGCCACGTCATGGTAACGTTCCGTTTGGTTATTGTCTCTGGCTTTTTGCGGACCAATACCGACAATAGCAACGTGATACCTATAATTACCGCCTCAACGCCGACCGACCATGCGGAAGATATAAAAGGTACGGTTCTCCACAGGTTAGCCCAGTTGATACCCGCGACAATGACAAAGGGAATACCACTCATGGCGGTGGCACGGATAAAAACGTTTGTCCATCTCTCCCAGTAAAAAGCGTATTCTTTCCATGAGTTGTCTCTGACAATATAAAAAGTTGTCTTTATCACGGCTGTCACCAACAGTAATCCTGACGCGAGGGCAAAGCAAATCCAAAACAGCGAGGCAGGGACCGTTGTGAGAATTTCCGTCAATGTGAGGTTCAAATTCATTTGTGAGTGAGAATAATCTGAAATGCAAAATAACACAATTTTTTCAATATATCACTTTTTTGGCAAGCAATAATTTTTAAAAAGCACAACCCGCCGGCTGAATCATTTTTTTCAGACAGTCTTTTTCCGTTATTTTTCCATATTGTCCTGCAGACGTTGGAAGACATTTTTAGAAAAGATGTTCACAAAAACAGGAGGGTGTTGTGAATACTGGAGAAAAGCGGCAAAATTTTCATCGCGATGAAAATTCCATTATATCGGGGATACAGGCTTCCGTTTATCGCGATGAAAAAATGTTATATCGCGATGAAAAAAATGTTATATCGCGATGAAAAAAATGCTATATCGCGATGAAAAAATGCTATATCGCGATAAGGTTTTCAAGGCAGCGGTAGGCCTCACATTTTTCCCCTCCATTTGACAGGAGTGCGCGTTCTGCTCCTGTGCTGAAAAAACGCCATGCCGCGAAAAATTTTTCCGGCATAAAATAGTGCGGGGAAATGACATTGCCGTCTGACAGGCGGCAGACACTGCCGGAATTCAAAAAAATGGCATGCATAACTTTATCATTGCAAAACATTTACACAGAAAAATCATCCTGCGGAAAAAAAAAATTAAAAAAATCCCTTTTTTATTTTGTTTTTTAAAAATTAATACATAAATTTGTGGCGATAAATAAAAATAATATAAAAATTTATGTCTGAATCGATTACTTTATGTACCCCCCCCCCAGAGTTGAGTGAAATGTGTGGTCAGGAAAGCTCCGGGCAAGGACTTCGTGATTCCACCGGGAGGAAAATTTGAGTTATATTACGGAAAAATAAAATAAGAACAAATAAAAAACATATGAATATGAAAAAGAGTTTAATATTAATCATTAGTCTGATACTGAGTATCAGCTGGGCTCAAGCCTTTGAGAAGGACGGTCTTTACTATGCCATCATCGACGGCGAGGCTGTGGTGACGAACCAGTCTATGCATGATACATTAAAATCAATTGCGTACGTTTTTGTCCCAGGTATGCGTGAAGCGTTCAGTAAATATAAAGGTGATATTGTTATACCGCCAACCGTGGAGTACGGGGGAA
>CACXEH010000097.1 GCA_902766625.1 uncultured Bacteroidales bacterium
ATTTATACGCGCGATTTGGTGTTTAAGGGAGGTTCTCATGGCAGTACGCTCTCCATCTTGCCATCGGAGAAAGCCGAAGAATGGAAAAACAAAATGCCCGAAGTGCCCAAAAGCCCGAGCAATCATTATGTCAATTTCCTCCGTGCATGTAAGGGTGAGGAGAAGACACGTTCTCCGTTTGAGATTAACGGTGTGCTCTCCGAAGTGTTCTGCTTGGGTGTGATAGCGCAGCGGCTGAATACGCAGCTCTTCTTTGACAGTCGCACTAAACAATTTACAAACAATGATTTTGCCAATGCCTTACTCGTGGGAATGCCGCCGAGGAAAGGCTGGGAAGACTTTTATAAAATTTAATATCACTTGCACAACAAAACGGATTATGAAAAAAATCATATTACTTATCATAGCTGCAGTTAGTGTGTCTCCAGCATTCTCACAGACAAGCGACAATACACTGACAGAACAAGAGTGTCGCGAAGGCTGGAAACTTCTCTGGGATGGCAAGACGACCAACGGATGGCGTGGTGCCAAAATCGCCACTTTCCCGCAAAAAGGCTGGGTGATGGAAAAGGGTATCCTCAAGGTTAAGCCTTCGGACGGGCGTGAAAGTTCAAATGGCGGCGACATCGTAACGATACAAAAGTATAGGAATTTTATCCTGAAAGTAGATTTTAAAATCACAGAAGGAGCTAACAGCGGAATTAAATATTTCGTTGACCCCGACATGAATAAGGGCGAAGGCTCTGCAATAGGTTGCGAATTCCAGATATTGGACGACCTGCGCCACCCCGATGCGAAATTGGGCGTGAAGGGCAACAGAAAACTGGGTGCATTGTATGACCTGATTCCTGTGTCGGAGGACAAGCCGTTTGATATCAAGGCATGGAATACTGCTATGGTGATTGTAAAAGACAATCATGTGGAACATTGGCTGAATGGCGTGAAGTTGTTGGAATATGAGCGTAATAATCAGGAATGGAACGCTCTTGTTGCTTATAGTAAATACAAAAATTGGCCTAATTTCGGGAACCATAAAGAGGGTAATATCTTACTTCAAGACCACGGAAACGAAGTGTGGTTCAAAAATATAAAAATAAAAGAACTGTAGTGACAGACATTGCCCATATCTTCAAGGCGGGCAAAGAGAGGAATATCATTTATGCGTGGTTTCCCGCAATGCACACCAGAGTGGATATTGTCATTGTTTCGGAAAGAGACGAGACGAGCCTTTTGTATGTCATCAGTGATATCTTCCACTTGATTGGGGTGTTGGAGTGTAAGGGTAACTGTTTTGATCCTGACAGTGAATTGTCCAAGTATAACGCCGGAGAACTAAAACAGGACCAGCTTGATGACGAGTTGAGGCACATACTTTCGCTTTGTGAAAAGTGGAAGCAAGCTACAAACGGGTTGTTCGATGCAGCGGTTGAAGGGAAATACAATCTGTCGGGATTTCTGAAAGGCTATTGTCTAGACCGGATACATTCGCTGTTGGCAACTGAAGGCATAGCCGATGCGTTAATTAATATGGGTAATAGTTCAGTGATGGCGTTGGGCAGCCAGTCGGAGAGGCGTGGTTGGCCGATTGTCAATCCGGAGACAGGGAAAAAAGTTGTATTGTATAATGAGTGTTTGACAACATCGGGAAACGATTCTCAGGAAAGATACCACATCATTGACCCTATGACAAAACGGTATGTCCGTGGAAAACGTGTGGTGTCTGTCATTACCCCGACAGGGACTGAAGGTGAAGTTCGTTCTATAGAAAAATTTATAAAAACACATAACAATGGATAGAAGACTATTTCTTAAAACAAGTTTAACGGGTGTGGCACTTGCTACCGTCCCAAGCGTCAATGCGGCGCCCAAAGCCGAAAATAATATGCCAAAGATGAAAGCTGTTCCAAAACAAGACGCCTTCCGTCTTGGCATGGCAGGTTATACTTTTGTGAAATTTGATATTGACAAAACCTTGGATGTGATGCAAAAACTGGATGTACACTATTTGTGCATCAAGAATTTCCATCTTCCTTTAGACAGCGATGCGGAACAAATTCGTGCCTTTCATGACAAACTGGCTTCCAAGGGCGTGACGGGCTACGCTGTCGGACCTATATATATGAAGACTAAAGACGAAGTGGACAAAGCCTTCGCGTATGCTAAACGTGTGGGAGTCAAACTGCTGGTCGGCGTACCCAATTATGAACTGCTGGATTACACCGAACAGAAGGTCAAGGATTATGATATACGTCTGGCCATCCACTTACATGGTCCGGATATGCCGCTCTACCCGTCGGCGACAGACATTTGGAACAATGTGTGTAACAGAGACAAGCGCATGGGAATGTGCTTGGACATAGGACATGACCTGCGTTATAATCAAAACCCGCTGGCGGACTTGAAAAAATATGCTTCACGTGTTTTTGACATCCATCTGAAAGATGTAACTGGTAATACAAAAAAAGACCGTGCAATAGAATTAGGAAGAGGAAAAATAGACTTCCCGGTCTTTGTGCGCCTCCTGAGAAAAGTGGGATATACAGGTTCATGTAGTTTAGAGTATGAGAAAGACATGACTAATCCTTTCCTCGGAATAGCGGAAAGCATAGGCTACTTCAGGGCTATATGTGACGCTACACGGAAATAATGTTTTAAGAGCAGATTTACCTATAAAAACGGTATAGCATATAATAATGAAGAAAGTTTATAAGGCTCATATCATTTATACTAAAGAGCATAATCGCTTTGAAGTGTTGGAAAACGGCTATGTGGCAGTCGATGACAAAGGCAGAGTGATAAAAGTATCCTCTGATTTGTCAGTGCTGGGATGTGAAGATGCAGAGATCATTGATTTTGGCGACAGCTTGCTGTTTCCTGCCATGAATGATATGCACGTGCACGCTCCGCAATATCGGAATACAGGTATAGCAATGGATTTGGAATTGTTGCCGTGGCTCCAGGACTATACTTATCCAGAAGAAATTAAATATGCTGATGCGACCTATGCCAGACGGATGTACAGCCGTTTCCTGCGTGATTTATGGCGATGCGGCACTATGCGAGCTTGTGTATTTGCCACTTCACATACCGAAAATACCCGTCTGCTTATGCGCTTGTTTCAAGAGACAGGTATGGGGGCGTTCGTGGGCAAAGTGGGTATGAATCGAAACTGTCCTGAGGAATTGACAGAGCCTGTTGGAGAAATGGTGCGAGGATACGAGTCGCTTATAGCGGAATTTAACCAATCGGAAGCATTGGTGCGGCCGATTATAACACCCCGTTTCGTACCATCGTGCACGTCGGAAATGCTCCAGGCATGTGGCGAACTGGCTGTCAAACATCAGTTGCCTGTCCAGTCGCATCTCTCTGAAAACAAAAACGAGATTGCATGGGTTCAGTCATTGGAAAAAAATAGCACTTGCTACGGTGATGCTTATGACCGCTACGGCCTCTTTGGGCAGACTCCTACCGTCATGGCCCATTGTGTATATACTGAAGGTGAAGAATTGGAGCTAATGAAGCAACGTGGTGTAATGGTGGCACATTGTCCGACATCTAATCTCAATATTGCCACTGGCGGTATTGCTCCTGTTAGGCAGTTTCTTGAAGAAGGCGTGCTTGTGGGACTTGGCAGTGATATCAGTGGCGGTCACGATTTAAGCATCTTCCGTGTGATGGTTTATGCAATACAGATGAGTAAGATGTATGCTTTTCACCACCCGGAAAGGCCGTTTCTCACCTTAGCGGAAGCCTTTTGGATGGCGACTAAAGCAGCGGGAAGTTTCTTCGGACGTGTCGGAAGTTTTGAACCCGGCTATGAATTTGACGCCCTCGTTATTGATGATCATGACTTGAATCATGACCAATATCCTCTTCTCCATCGATTGGAGCGCTACATTTACCTTGGTGACGACCGCCAGATAAAACACCGTTTCTGTCGCGGAAAAGAAATCACAGAAATGTGCATAACAAGCATGTTACTCTGACAAAGATATTCTCTTCAGGTTGTATATGCATCCGTTTCATGTTATGGCTTTATCATGAGTGTAATTACTATTTACAGGTGTGAATCTGACTTTCTGTTTTACACTCGCGGTAGAAATAC